>NZ_JBEZYB010000018.1:0-141967 GCF_040638285.1 Amycolatopsis sp. NPDC026612 | reverse complement strand
CTTGGGTGCGTTGAACGCACCGAAGGCCACATTGGGTGCGTTCAACGCACCGAAGGCCACATTGGGGCGCTTGCCGCAGGTGACACGCGAGGCCGGGCGCGTCACACCGGGTGACCCACCTCCGGACGCCGCGCTGTCGGGACCACACTGTCGGACCCGCCGCCTAGACTCAGCGGCATGACAGCCACGACCAGCACGTCAGCGGCGCCGGCCACCCCGGCACCGCTGGCGGACGCGGCTCGCGACGACGCGAGCCTGCGCCGCTTCCTGCTCGGGCTGCCCGGTGTCGACCAGGTCGGCGTCGAGCAGCGCGCGGCGGGCCTCGGCACGCGCAGCATCAAGAAGGACGCCAAGCGGTGGGCCATCGACACCGCGATCTCCATGGTCGACCTGACCACGCTGGAGGGCGCCGACACCCGGGGCAAGGTCCGGGCGCTGGCCGCGAAGGCCGTCCGGCCCGATCCCGAACGCCAGGACACCCCGCGCGTCGCCGCCGTCTGCGTGTACCCGGACATGGTCGCCACGGCCGTCGAGGCGCTGAAGGGCAGCGGGGTGCACGTCGCGAGCGTCGCCACCGGCTTCCCCGCCGGGCGCACCAGCCGCGAGATCAAGCTGGCCGACACGAAGATCGCCGTCGAAGCCGGCGCGCACGAGGTCGACATGGTGATCGACCGCGGTGCCTTCCTCGAAGGCCGCTACATGGACGTCTTCGAAGAGATCCGGGCGATCAAAGCCGCCTGCGGCAACGCGCACCTGAAGGTGATCCTGGAAACCGGCGAGCTGGCGACCTACGACAACGTGCGGCGCGCGTCGTGGCTGGCGCTGCTGGCCGGCGGCGACTTCATCAAGACCTCCACCGGCAAGGTTTCCCCCGCCGCGACGCTGCCGGTCACCCACATCATGCTGCAGGCCGTCCACGACTGGCACGTGACGACCGGCGAGCTGCGCGGCGTCAAGCCCGCGGGCGGCATCCGGACCACGAAGGACGCGATCAAGTACCTGGTCGCCGTGCACGAGGTCGCCGGCGAGCAGTGGCTGACCCCGGACCTGTTCCGCTTCGGCGCGTCCAGCCTGCTCAACGACCTGCTGCTGCAGCGCCGCACCCAGGTGGACGGCCACTACAGCGGCCCCGACTACGTGACGGTGGACTGATGCCTGTTTTCGAGTACGCACCGGCGCCGGAGTCGCGCGCCATCGCGAACCTGAAGGACTCCTACAAGCCGTTCATCGACGGCGCCTTCGTCGACGGCTCCGGTGAGCCGCTCAAGACGATCAACCCCGCGACCGAAGAGGTCCTGGCCGAGGTCGGCACCGTGTCGAAGTCCGATGTGGACATCGCCGTCAAGGCCGCGCGCAAGGCGTACGACTCCGTGTGGTCGAAAATGCCGGGCACCGAGCGCGCCAAGTACCTCTTCCGCATCGCGCGGCTGATCCAGGAGCGCTCACGCGAGCTGGCCGTCCTGGAAAGCCTCGACAACGGCAAACCGATCAAGGAGTCGCGCGACTCCGACGTCCCGACGGCGGCGGCGCACTTCTTCTACCACGCGGGCTGGGCCGACAAGCTGGAGTACGCGGGCTACGGTCCTTCGCCGAAACCGCTCGGCGTCGCCGGGCAGATCATCCCGTGGAACTTCCCGCTGCTGATGCTGGCCTGGAAGATCGCCCCGGCGCTGGCCACCGGCAACACCGTGGTGCTGAAGCCGGCCGAGACGACACCGCTGACCGCGCTGGTGTTCGCCGAGATCTGCCAGCAGGCCGAACTGCCGCCGGGCGTGGTCAACATCCTGCCCGGCGCGGGCGACATCGGCGCGTCCATCGTCGAGCACGGTGACATCGACAAGATCGCCTTCACCGGCTCGACCGAGGTCGGCAAGGCGATCCAGCGGCAGGTCGCGGGCACGGCGAAGAAGCTGACGCTGGAGCTGGGCGGCAAGGCGGCGAACATCGTGTTCGAGGACGCCCCGCTGGACCAGGCGATCGAGGGCATCGTCAACGGCATCTTCTTCAACCAGGGCCACGTCTGCTGCGCGGGCTCCCGGCTGCTGGTGCAGGAGTCCGTCGCCGAAGAGGTGCTGGAGAAGCTCCGCTACCGCGTCTCGACGCTGCGAGTCGGCGACCCCCTGGACAAGAACACCGACGTCGGCGCGATCAACTCCGCCGAGCAGCTGGCGAAGATCCGGGGGCTCGTCGAGTCCGGGGACACCGAGGGTGCGCAGCGCTGGACCAGCCCGTGCCCGCTCCCGGACCGCGGGTTCTTCTTCGCCCCGACGGTGTTCGCGAACGTCCACCAGTCGATGCGGATCGCGCGCGAGGAGATCTTCGGACCGGTGCTGTCGGTGCTGACGTTCCGCACGCCGGACGAGGCCGTGGCGAAGGCGAACAACACGCCGTACGGGCTTTCGGCCGGCATCTGGACCGAAAAGGGCTCCCGGATCCTGTGGATGGCGAACCAGCTCCGCGCCGGCGTGGTCTGGGCCAACACCTTCAACCGCTTCGACCCCGCCGCCCCCTTCGGCGGCTACCAGGAGTCCGGCTTCGGGCGCGAAGGCGGCCGTGCCGGGCTGGAGGGTTACCTGAATGTCTGACCGAATCTCCGTCGCCAAGACGTACAAGCTCTACATCGGCGGCAAGTTCCCGCGTTCGGAGTCCGGCCGGGTGTACCCGGTGACGGACGCGAAGGGCAAGTTCCTCGCAAACGCCGCGCACGCGTCCCGCAAGGACGTCCGCGACGCGGTGGTGGCGGCCCGCAAGGCGTTCCCCGGCTGGTCCGCGGCCACGGCGTACAACCGCGGCCAGGTGCTCTACCGGGTGGCCGAGGTGCTGGAAGGCCGCCGGGACCAGTTCATCGCCGAGGTGTCGGCGTCGGAAGGCCTGGCCGCGAAGAAGGCCGAGTCCCTTGTGGACGCCGCGATCGACCGCTGGGTCTGGTACGCGGGCTGGACGGACAAGATCGCCTCCGTGCTGGGTTCGGCCAACCCGGTGGCGGGCCCGTACTTCTCGTTCACGCTCCCGGAGCCGACGGGTGTGGTCGGGGTCCTGGCTCCGCAGGGCTCGTCGCTGCTGGGCCTGGTCGAGGTGCTGGCCCCGGTCCTGGCCACGGGCTCGACGGCGGTGGTCGTCTCCAGCGCGGAACGCCCCCTGCCGGCGATCACGCTGTCCGAGGTCCTGGCGACATCGGACGTCCCGGGCGGCGTGGCGAACATCCTGACGGGCCACGCGGCGGAGCTCGGCCCCTGGCTGGCCTCGCACGGCGACGTCAACGCCCTGGACCCGACGGGAGCCGCCCCGGCGGACCGCCCGGCCCTGGCGCGCGAAGCGGCGAACACCGTGAAGCGGGTCCTGACGGTCCCCTCCGCGGAGCCGGACTGGACGTCGGCGCCGGACCTGACCCGGCTGCGGCGGTACCTGGAGGCCAAGACGGTCTGGCACCCGCTGGGCGTCTGAGTCGCGGGAGGCCACCGCCCGGCGACCGGGCGGTGGCCTTCAACGTCGCGAACCGGCTCCTAGCTCATCGTCACCGAGAAGTCCGACAGCGTGAACCGCGCCTTGCCGCCGCCGGTGGAGCAGAACTCGATGCCGTAGCCGATCTGGTTGACCGTCGGGTTCGGCGGGACCAGGCCCTTGCCGATCGCCCACGCGATCATCGCCTTCAGGTCCACGCTTCCGCTGTACTGCGTCGACCGCGAAACGAACGCCACGTACCCGTCGTCGTCCGCCCAGACGTCGTACGGGACTCCGCCGGCCGTGTAGGTCGTCAGCTTGTCACCCGAGGGTTGCTGCTTGCGGTTCTCCGTCCAGACCATCACCTCGGTGACGCCCTTGCCGTCGCCCACGCCGTTCAGCCAGAGGTCGTACGCCACGTCGTAGATGCCCGTGCCCGGGCCGCGGCCGGCGAAGGTGGATTTGATCACCGAATAGTCGTTGAACGGTTTTCCCTTCTGGTCGTTGATGTCCTTGTGCACGTTCGGATAGGTTTTCACCGACGTCGAATCGGGTTGGACAGAATCGACGTACCAGTTGTCGTACGCGCACGCGTGCAGCGTTTCCGGGCCCGCCTCGCCGGCGTTCCACATGTTGTTGTGGACGTAGTAGCCACCGTCGGACCAGCCGCCGTCGGCGTCGCTGGTCGTGAACTCCGGGCTGCGGCAGCTCCGCACCGGCGTGGCCGATGGCGGCACCGGAGCCGACGGAGGCGCAGGTAGGGACGTCGGTGCCCCCGATGTGGCCGACGTGGCCGGGCCGGCAGAAGAGGCAACAGCCGACGGTGTCGCCACCGCAACCGGCAGTGTCGCCGGAACGGCCGCCGCCACGCCGTCGACGGGCGCGCCACCACAGCCTGCGACCACCGGAAAGGGAATCGCCAACAACACGGCCAGCATTCTTCGTCGCATTTTCCCGCCCACAGCCACCATTCCGGCAGAACGAGGCGGAACCCTAACACGGAAATCGGCGAAGTCAGTCGGGGTCGAGGTCCCGGGAAGTGATCGGACGGCCCGGCAGTTCGCTGCCCGGCCGCGCGCCCAGCCCGTCGATCATGATGCCGACGCACCGGCGCGCCGCCAGTTCGGCCACGTCCGGGGACTTCGCGCGCATCTGGCGCAGCAGCGTCGCGAACAGGATCGCGATGTCGCCGGCGCCGACGTCCTCGCGGAGCCTGCCCTCGGCCTTCGCGCCGTCGACGAAGCGGTCGAGGACCTCGAGGATCTCGTCGCGCAGCCGGCGGACCTCGGGGTCGCTCTTGAGGATCACCAGCGCCCGGTGCGACATCATCGTCAGCTGGACGCTCAGCTGCAGCGCCACCGACTGCCGCAGCAGCCGAACCAGGGCGCGCCACGACGACGTCTCCTCCGCGGCGATCGCCTTGGCGTCGACCAGCACCCGCTCGAAGTTGTCCATGGCGACGGCGCGGATCAGCGCGTCCCGGTCCGGGAACCGGCGGTAGAGGGTGCCCACGCCGACGCCGGCCGCGCGGGCGATCTCCTCCATCGGCACCTCGGGGCCGGAAACGGCGAAGATGCCCTTCGCGGCAGCCAGGATCTGGTCGCGGTTGCGCCGCGCGTCCGCCCGCAGGGTGGTGTCGGGGTCTGCCGTCATGCCGTTCGCCTTCCGCTGAATCGCGCGGGGTGATTCTCGCATGGTCAGCAGGCCACGCACTGCCCGCGCGAATGGGTAGGCGGCATCTTGTGGACGATGTCCTTCCGCTTCGGTACCTTGGACCTAGAACCGGAATGTAATCCTCCGCATACTTTCCGTCCGATTTAGGGGGTCCGAAATGACTGGATTGGCCGAGCCCGCGACGCGGGACGAGACCTTCCCACTGCTCCGCACCTGCCCGTTCGCGCCGCCGCCCGCCTACGAAAAGCTGCGCGAAGCCGGCCCGGTCCACCGCGTCACGCTGCAGTCCGGCCAGGAGGCATGGGCGCTGACGCGGCTCGAGGAAGTCCGGCAGATGCTGACCGACCCGCGGTTCAGCTCGGACCGCTTCAACCCCGGCTTCCCGATCCTGACGAAGGAAGGCCGCCAGGCCCGGCGGCCCGGCTTCACGCCGTCACTGATCAACCTGGACCCCCCGAAGCACGGCGCGGCCCGGCGCGAGGTCGTCGGCGAGTTCACCGTCAAGCGCATGAAGGCCCTGCAGCCGCGGATCCAGCAGATCGTCGACGAGCACATCGACGCGATCCTGGCCGGCCCGAAGCCCGCCGACCTGGTCACGGCGCTGGCCTTGCCGGTGCCGTCGCTGGTGATCTGCGAACAGCTCGGCGTCCCGTACGCCGAGCACGACTTCTTCCAGGTCCGCAGCTCGACGCTGCTCAACCGGGAGGTCGACCAGGACACCCGGCTCAAGGCCGTCGACGAGCTGCAGGAGTACCTCGAGCAATTGGTCACCACGAAGGAGGCCGACCCGACGGACGACCTGCTCGGCCGCCAGATCCTCAAGCAGCGCGAAGAGCACGGCGACGTCGCGCACGACGAGCTGGTTTCGCTGGCCTTCCTGCTGCTCCTCGCCGGCCACGAGACGACAGCGAACATGATTTCGCTCGGCACCGTCGCGCTGCTGGAGAACCCGGACCAGCTCGCGATCATCAAGAACGACCCCGGCAAGACCCTCGACGCCGTCGAGGAGCTGCTCCGGTACTTCACGATCGCCGAGTTCGTGACCGCGCGCGTCGCCACCGAAGACGTCGAAATCGGCGGCCAGCTGATCCGCGAAGGCGAAGGCGTGCTCGGGCTGAGCTACTCCGGCAACCGCGACGAAGCCGCGTTCGAGAACCCCGACGAGCTCGACCTCGAGCGCGGCGCGCGCCACCACGTCGCCTTCGGCTTCGGACCGCACCAGTGCCTCGGCCAGAACCTGGCGCGGATGGAACTGCAGATCGTCTTCGACACCCTCTTCCGGCGCATCCCGGAGCTCAAGCTGGCCGCACCGGTGGACCAGCTGCCGTTCAAGCACGATTCGTCGATCTTCGGCCTCTACTGCCTGCCCGTGACCTGGTGAGGGAGACGTCATGACCGCCGTACACGAGTTCCCGATGACGCGCACGTGCCCGTTCGCCCCGCCGCCGGCCTACGCCGAGATCCGCGAGGAAGAGCCGGTCACGCGGGTGGGCCTGCCCGGCGGCAAGCAGGCCTGGGTGGTCAGCCGGCACGAAGACGTCCGGACCGTGCTGAACGACCGGCGGTTCAGCGCCGACCGGCAGCACCCGGACTTCCCGCAGCTGGTGCCGGGATTCCGGCGCCCGGACGACGAGCGCACCATGATCACCATGGACGCGCCGGAGCACGGGCCGGCCCGCAAGGCCGTGCTCGGCGAGTTCACCGTGCGCCGGATGGAGGCGCTGCGGCCGCGGATCCAGGAGATCGTCGACCAGCAGCTCGACCTCCTGCTGGCCGGCCCGAAGCCCGGCGACCTGGTCGAGACGCTGTCGCTGCCGGTGCCGTCGCTGGTGATCTGCGAGATGCTCGGTGTCCCGTACGCCGACCACGACTTCTTCCAGACCCACACGGCGAAGCTGATCAACCGCGCGACGCCCCCGGAGGAGCGGCGGGCGGCGGTCGACACCGTGCGCGCCTACATGGGCGACCTCATCGCGGGCAAGGAGCAGAACCCCCCGGATGACCTGCTCGGCCGGCAGATCGTCAAGCTGCGCGAAGAGGGCACCTACCGCCGGCCGGCGCTGGCCGCGCTCGGGTTCCTGCTGCTCGTCGCGGGGCACGAGACGACGGCGAACATGATTTCGCTCGGCACCGTCGCGCTGCTGCAGAACCCGGACCAGCTCGCGATCATCAAGAACGACCCGGGCAAGACCCTCGACGCCGTCGAGGAGCTGCTGCGGTACTTCACCATCGTCGACGCCGCCACGGCGCGGCTGTGCGTCGAGGACGCCGAGGTCGGCGGGCAGCTGATCCGGGCGGGCGAAGGCGTGCTGGCGCTGGGCTACGCAGCCAACCGCGACCCGGGTGCGTTCGCCGGCCCGGACGAGCTGGACATCGAGCGCGGCGCGCGCCACCACGTCGCATTCGGGTTCGGGCCGCACCAGTGCCTCGGCCAGAACCTGGCCCGGATGGAACTGCAGATCGTCTTCGACACGCTCTTCAGGCGCATCCCGGAACTGAAGCTGGCCGCGCCGGTCGACGACCTGCCGTTCAAGGACGACGCGGCCATCTACGGCCTGTACCGGTTGCCGGTCACCTGGTAAAGACGAACTGGCAACCACCACAGGAGAGTAGGACCATGAAGATCATCGCGGACACCGGCAAGTGCGTCGGCGCCGGTCAGTGCGTGCTCACCGAGCCCACGCTGTTCGACCAGAGCGAGGAGGACGGCACGGTCATCGTGCTCGACGACCAGCCGGAGGGCGAGCTGGTCGAGAAGGCCCGCGAAGCGGTGCACGTCTGCCCCAGCCAGGCCCTTTCCCTCCAGGAGTGACACAGCGCAGAAGGCCACCTCGAGACTCCTCGAGGTGGCCTTCTGCGCTGCTTGCTACTTGACCGCGCCCATCGAGAGGCCGCGGACCAGGTGGTTCTGCGCGATCCAGCCGACGATCATCACCGGCAGCGAAGCCAGCAGCGCGGCGGCCGACAGCTGCGCCCAGTACAGCCCCTCGCTGGTGATGAACCCGACGAGGAACACCGGGACCGTGCCGGCGCGGGCCGCGGTCAGGTTGACCGCGTAGAAGAACTCGGTCCAGGAGAAGATCACGCAGATCAGTGCGGTCGCCGCGATCCCGGGCGCGACCACCGGCATGATGATCTTGCGCAGCAGCGTCGGCAGGTTGGCGCCGTCGATCCGGCCCGCCTCGATCATCTCGTGCGGCACCTCGAGGAAGAACGACCGCATCATCCAGATGGCCAGCGGCAGGTTCATCGACGTGTACAGGATGACCAGCGCCCACACCGTGTCGAGCAGCTCGGTGTTCTGCGAGATGACGTACAGCGGGATGATCGCCGCCACGATCGGCAGCATCTTCGTCGAGAGGAAGAACCCGAGCGCGTTCGACGTGCCCTTGACCGGCGCCAGCGACAGCGCGTAGGCCGCGGGGACGCCGAAGAGCAGCACCAGGGCCGTCGAGATGATCGTGACGAACGCCGAGTTGGACAGGTACGGCAGGAACCCGCCGCTCAGGACGTTGCCGAGCTGTTCGAACGTCGGGGTGAAGAACAGCTTCGGCGGGTCGGTGTAGGCGTCCGCCTCCTGCTTGAACGCGGTGAGGATCATCCACAGCAGCGGGAAGACGAACAGGATCGCGATGATCCAGGTCGCGACGGTCAGCGACCCCTTGCCGTAAGCCCGCTTGCGCGGGGCGACAGTCGTCATTTGATCCCTCCGCTCACCGAGAAGGTCCGGAACATCAGGCGTAGCGCGAAGGTCGCGACGATCATCGTCAGTATCACGACGATCACGCCCATCGCCGACGCCTGGCCGACGTCGAAGCCCTCGAAGGCGCGCTGGTAGATGTAGTAAGGCAGGTTGGTGCTCGCCGTGCCCGGGCCGCCCTGGGTCATCAGGAAGATCGCGTCGAAGCTGTTCACGATGTAGATCGCGCCCAGCAGCGTCGCCAGCTGCAGGAACCGGGACAGGTGCGGCAAGGTGATGAAGACGAACGTCCGCCAGCGGCCCGCACCGTCCACATTGGCCGCTTCGAGGACGTCCTTGGCCTGGCTCTGCAGTCCGGCCAGGATGAGCAGCATCATGAACGGCGTCCACTGCCAGACGATCTGCGCCATCACCGACGCCAGCGGGAACTCCGAAAGCCAGTCGGTGTCGGTGCCGAAGACGAAGTGCAGCAGCCCGTAGGTCGGGTCGAACACCGTCGTCTTCCACAGCAGCGCGCCGGCCGCCGGCAGGATGAGGAACGGCGTGATCAGCAGCGTCCGGACGACGCCGCGGCCGAGGAACTTGCGGTCGAGCAGGATCGCCAGGCCGAGCCCGAGCAGCAGCGCGACCAGCACGCACACCACGGTCAGCAGGACGGTGTTGAGCAGCGCGACCAGGAACGTCGTGTCGCTGAAGACGTCGATGTAGTTGTCCAGGCCGACGAAGTGCCGCGAGCCGGGCCGGACCAGGTTCCACGACTGGAACGAGTAGAACACGGTGAGCAGGAACGGCAGCTGCGTCACCGCGATGACGAAGATCAACGCGGGCAGCAGCGGCAGCCGCCGCTTGGCCGCGGTGCTCAGGCCGCGCTTCTCTTCGACCTTCGCCTGCGAGGTGGACGTGGGGGTGGATACGGAGAGCGTGGACATCACTGCACCGCCTTGTAGGAGTCGCCCACCGTCTGGGCGTAGTCCTGGGACTGCTTCAGGGCGTCTTCGACCGACTCGCGGCCGGCGATCGCCGCCGACAGCTGCTGGCTCACCCGGGTGCCCAGGTCCTGGAACTCGGGGATGCCGACGAACTGGATGCCGGGGTAGGGCACCGGGCTCGCCATCGCCTTCTGCTGGTTCGCGTCCGCGATGCCGTCGAGCGTGGGCTTCGCGTAGGCCTTCGCCGCGTCGGCGTATTCGGGGATGGCGTACGTCGACTGGCGGACGCCCGGCGGGACGCGGTTCCAGCCGTAGGTGTGGCCGACCTTCTGCACGTACGCCTTGTCGGTCATCCAGGCCATGAACTTCCAGGCCGCGTCCTTGTCCTTCGCCACCTTCGGGATACCGAGGGCCCAGGTGTAGAGCCAGCCGCTGGCTTGGGTCTTGACGACCGGGGCGGGCGCGTACCCGGACTTGCCGACGATCTTGCTGCTTGCCGGGTCTTCGTTGGTGCCCGCCATGACTGTCGCGTCGTACCACATCGCCGCGTTGCCCTGCGTGTAGCGCGTGCCGCATTCGGAGAACCCGGCGCTGGACGCCCCGACTTCGCCGTGCTCGCGGATGAGGTTGACGTAGAAGTTCGCGGCCTGCGCGAACTCAGGTGACGTCAGCTTGGCGTTCCAGTCCTTGTCGAACCACTGCGCGCCGAAGGTGTTGGCCACGGTCGTGAACGGCGCGAGGCTCTCGCCCCAGCCGGGCTTGCCGCGCAGGCAGATGCCGGCGACGCCGGCGGCCTTGTCGTCGAGCTTCGCGGCGAAGTCCGCGATCTGCGGCCAGGTCGGCCTGGCCGGCATGGTGAGCCCGGCCTTGTCGAAGAGGTCCTTGCGGTAGGCCAGGAACGACGACTCGCCGTAGAACGGCACCGCGTACATCTGGTTCCGGTACGACAGCGACTGCTTGATGCTGGGGATGAAGTCGCCTTCGTCGTAGCCCGGGGTGGCCGCCATGTGCGGTTCGAGGTTCTCGAGCCAGCCGTTGGCCGCCCACTGCGGGGCCTCGTAGTTGCTGATCATGACGACGTCGAACTCGCCGCCCTCGGTGGCGGTCGACGCGGTGATCTTCGCGCGGGCCTGGTTTTCCGGCAGTGAGACGAACTTGAGGCCGATGCCGGTCGCCTTCTCGAACTCCGGCGCGAGCGCGATCGCGTCCTTCATCTGCGGGTTGGCCACGATCGCGATGACCAGCGTGCTGCTTCCGGTGCCGATCGAGCCGGCGCCCGCGCAGCCGGTGACCAGCAGCGACGTCGCGGCGAAGAGGATCAGGAGCTTACGCACGGCCACCTCCGGGGAGGACTTGCACCTTGAGGCCCGCGCCGCTGCGCATCTTGGCCAGAGCCTCGGGGTACTGCTCCAGCGGCAGGGTGTCGGTGAGCAGCGCGTCCGTGTCGATCGCGCCGCTCGCGACGAGGTCGAGGGCGGCGCCGAAGCTGTGCAGCACGGCCATCGAGCCGACGACGGTGATTTCGTCGTTGTAGATGCGGAACGGCGAAAGCGCGACGCGGGCTTCGGCCGGGGCGACGCCGAAGACGAGCAGCCGCCCACCGCGCCGGATCGAGTCGAAGGCGGCTTCGATGGCGGGCGCGGCGCCGGTGCAGTCGACGGCGACGTCGAACTTCTCGCCGTTCAGGTCCTTGACGTCCTTCGCGGTGGCGACGGCACCGAGGCTTTTTGCTCGTGGCAGCCGGGCCTCGTTGCGGTCGACCACCGTGACCTGCGCGCCCGAACGCTGCAGCAGCTGCTGCATGATCAGGCCCATGGTGCCGGCGCCGACGACGAGGAAGCGCTCACCGGCCTCGACGCCGACGCGGCGCACGCCGTGCACCGCGCAGGAGACGGGCTCGACCAGCGCGCCCTGCTCCCAGGTCATCGAGTCGGGCATGCGGTAGCAGTTCGCGGACGGCGTGACGACGTACTCGGCGAAGGCGCCGTCGACGGTGTCGCCGGTGGCGCCCCAGTTCGCGCAGAGGTTGCCGTGGCCGGCGCGGCACGGTCCGCAGTAGCCGCAGAACAGGGACGGGTCGACGGCCACGCGGTCGCCGATCTTCCATTCGCCCGGCACGTCCGCGCCGAGCTCGACGATCTCCCCGGCGAACTCGTGCCCGGGGACGATGGGGTACGGCGTGGGCGGGAAGTGCCCGTCCGCGATGTGCAGGTCGGTGCCGCAGATGCCGCACGCTCCGACCTTGACGACGACCTGACGTTCCGCGGGTTTCGGATCGGGCACCTCGCCGACCCTGATCTCACCGGGCCGGTCGACGATGGCGGCACGCATGCCTGCCCCTTCCTCGCGCTCAGATGAGCAACGTTGACCTATCTCGTCGAGAACTGGTGAAGGCATTACAGGTCTGACGTCGGCATTACGTCAACCTTTCGGCCGAATTTCGCGCTATTATGCTCATATGAGCGCGACCAGGAAGCAGCCTTCGTTGAGCGAGGCGCTGCTGCTCGCCACCGTCGCCCGGCGTTTCTACATGCAGGGACGGTCCAAGCTGGAGATCGCCGACGAGTTCGGCGTCAGCCGGTTCAAGGTGGCGCGGATGCTCGACACCGCCATGGAGTCCGGCCTGGTCAGGGTGGAGTTCTCGCTGCCCGCCCCGGTGGACCTGGTGCTGTCGGACGAGGTGCGCTCGGCGTACGGCCTGGAACGGGCGCTCGTGCTCGAACGCTCAACCGAGCGGGAGCCGAGGGAGGTCGTCCGGGCGAAGATCGGGTCGCTGGCCGCGCGGCTGCTGGAGGAGATCGCGGTCCCGTCGGACGTCATCGGGCTGTCGTGGGCGCGGTCGGTGAACGCGATGACGGAGGCGATCCGGTCGCTGCCGCGCTGCCCGATCGTCCAGCTCTGCGGGGTCCAGGCCGGGATGGACATGCGGGGCCGCTCGGTCGAGACGGTCAGCCGCGTGACGTCGGTGTCCGGCGGCGACGCCTACCCGATCTTCGGCCCGCTGGTGCTCCCCGACCGCCGGACCACGGAGACGCTGCGGCGCCAGCCGGGCATCGCGGAGACGTTCGGCCAGTTCCGCCACCTGACGAAGGCGGTGGTCAGCATCGGTGCGTGGCAGCCGGGCGAGTCGACGGTTTACGACGCGCTGGACGAAGCCGAGCGCGCGGCGATCACGGCCCGCGGGGCGACGGCCGAGGTCGCGGCCCGGCTGTTCGACGCTGCGGGCAACGCCCTTTCGACGGGTCTCGCCCACCACGTCCTGGCTATCAGCCACGAGGAGCTGACGGCGGTGCCGGAGGTGATCGCCCTCGGCTACAGCAAGCCGAAAGCGGCCGCGGTGGACGCCGTCCTCCGCTCGGGCATGGTCTCCACACTGATCACGGACGCCGCAGCAGCCGTTCCCCTCCTGGCCCTGGCGGCCAAAAACCCACCCACCCAGCCCTGATCCCGCCCCCAATCACGCGAGTTACGCCTCCAATCACGCGAGTTCCGGGCCCAATCACGCGAGTTCCGGGTTTCGGCCCTACTCCCCCGGAGGTACGGCCGTCGCGTCGGCCTACTCCGGCGGGCGCAGCCCGAGCCTCACCCGGTCCGGGGCGAAACCCGGGTCGGACCCGATGTGCGCACGGATCTTGTCGGCGAGCCTTGCTCCGTGACTTCGAAGAAGACTTCTCCCCGCTGGCGCCAGGTCGTCGTCTGGCTGCACGTCGTCGCGTCCGTCGCCTGGATGAGCCAGGCCCTCGGGCTGGTGGTGCTGATGACGCTGGCCGCGTCGGACCCCGGGCAAGCCGTCGCCGCGACGTCGATGGCGCAGCGGATCGACAACGTCCTGCTGGCACCGATGGCCAACGCGGCGGCGTTCACCGGGCTGGTGCTGGCCGGGTCGACGGCGTGGGGCTACTTCCGGCACTGGTGGGTGCTGGCGAAGTTCGTGCTGACGTTCGCCCAGCTCTACGCGGGGATCTTCCTGCTTTCCGGAGCGCTGCACGACTCGGCGGCCGCGGCGCGGGCGGGCGCGGCGGACGTCGTCGCCTGGCCACAGGTCGCCGGGACGGCGCTGATGGCGAGCGTCCTCGCCTTCCAGGTGTGGCTTTCGGTGGCGAAGCCGTGGAAGCGGACGCCCTGGGCTCCGGCCGCGAAGCCGCCTACGGCGCCGACGTGGGTCCTCGCCGTCGGCGTCTTCACGCCGACGGCCGACGTCACGATCAGCACGTTCTGGGGCCGTCCGCTGCCCGCGTTGTCGCTGATCATGCTGATCGTGCTCGGTCTTGAGCTACGACGACGTCGTCGCCGTGGTCGGCCGCCCACCGCCCGAAACCCTCGATCGGCGCGAGCAGCGTCGTACCCAACGGCGTGAGCGCGTACGCGCCTTCGCGCCGCTCGAGGAGACCGTCGAACTCCAGGCGCCGCAAGGTTTCCGTGAGCACCTTCGCGCTGATCCCGCCGATCGCGCGCCGCAGGTCGCCGTGCCGGCGGGGGCCGTCGCGCAGGGCCCACAGCACCACCGGGTTCCACGTGTTGGCGACCAGGTCGAACGCGAGCCGCGTCCGGCAGTCGGCGAGAAAGTCCATGGTTACCTTTCGGTTCCTGCAGCGGTTCCTACCGTCGTCCTGGTACAGCCAAGCACAAGGAGGACGCATGCGGATCGGGATCTTCGGCACGGGCGGGATGGCGGACGCGCTCGGCGCGCACTGGGCTCGCGCCGGGCACGAGCTGCTGGTGAGCGGCCGTTCGGCGGAAAACGCCGCCGCTCTCGCGAACCGGCTGGGCGCCGCCACCGGAACCTGGCCCGAGGTGGCGGCCGCTGCCGACGTGCTGCTGCTGGCGCTCCCGGCCGGAGCGGTGCTCGACGTCCTGGCCGCATCGGGCCCGCTGACGGGCAAGGTCCTGGTGGACTGCACCAACGACCCGGCCCTGACGGGCGCGCCGGTGGCGTCGCGGATTGCGTCGGCGAGCCCGGGCGCGCACGTGGTCAAGGCCTTCAACCTGGCACCGACGGACATCTGGCAGCTGACACCCCCGGCGTGGGAGGGCCGCCCGCTGTCGGTCCCCCTGTGCGGCGACGACCCGGCGGCGCTGGCGGCGGTCGGCACGCTGGTCCGCGACATCGGCGCGACTCCGGTCGCGGGCGGCGGCCTGGACCGCGCAGCTCTCCTGGAGGCGACGGCGGCGTTCGTCATCGGGTTGTGGTTCGCGGGCGAAGACGCCCAGGCGATCCTCGCCCCGGTGGGGTGACGGCCGGCGTCCCGGGCCGCGATCGTCTGGCTGGTACCGGTCTCGCGCGCCGAAGCGGCGTATGTGGGCTCACACGGCTGGAGGGCGTTCGAAGACGAGCTGGTGCGGCACGACCCGGATCTGCTGGATCCGGGTCGCGCCGAGCTGCCGGTGTGCCGCCGAGGCGCCTAGTGCGCGCCCACCCCGGTCACGTGGACGACCGCCATCCCGGCCTCGTCCGACGCGGCCAGGTCGACCTCGGCGCTGATGCCCCAGTCGTGGTCGCCCGCCGGGTCGTCGAAGATCTGCCGCACCTTCCAGACGTCCGGCAGCTGCTCGATCATCAGCAGCTGCGGACCGCGCGCGTCCGGGCCGGTGCCGAGTGAGCCGTACTCCTCGAAGTAGGCCTCGATGGCGTCTTGCCACGCGTCGGCGTCCCAGCCGGACTCCGCGTCCAGCTCGCCGAGCACGTTCCACGCCCGCCGCCCGAACAACTCGACCCGGCGGAACAGCTCGTTGCGCACCAGCACGCGGAAGGCGCGCTCGTTGCGGGTGACGGCTGGGGGCAGCTCCGGCGGCCGGTGCGACACCGGCCCTTCTTCCGACGGGTGCCGCAGCGCTTCCCATTCGTCGAGGAGGCTGGAGTCGACCTGGCGGACGAGCTCGCCGAGCCACTCGATGAGGTCCTGCAGTGCCTCGGTCTTGGCCTCGTCCGGCACCGTGTGGCGCAGTGAGTCGTAGACGTCCGTGAGGTAGCGCAGCACCAGCCCTTCCGAGCGGGCCAGCTGGTAGAAGCCGATGTACTCGACGAAGTTCATCGCGCGCTCGTACATGTCCCGCACGACCGACTTCGGCGAAAGCTCGTAGTCGTCGACCCACGGGTGGCCCTGCCGGTAGCTGTGGAACGCGCCCTGCAGCAGCTCTTCGAGGGGCTTCGGGTAGCTGACGTTCTCGAGCAGCTCCATCCGCTCGTCGTACTCGATACCCTCGGCCTTCATGGCGTTCACGGCCTCGCCGCGCGCCTTGAACTGCTGCTGGGAGAGCACCGGCCGCGGATTGTCCACTGTGGCTTCCACAGTGGACACGACGTCGAGCGCGTAGCTCGGCGACTCGACGTCGAACAGCTCGATCGCGGCGAGCGCGAACGGCGAAAGCGGCTGGTTGAGCGCGAAGTCGAACTGCAGGTCGACGGTGAGCCGCACGACCCGGCCCTGCTCGTCCGGCTCGGGCAGCCGTTCGACGATGCCCGCGGCGAGCAGCGCGCGGTAGATCGCGATGGCGCGCAGGATCAGCTTGCGCTGCGACGGCCGGTCCTCGTGGTTGTCTTCCAGCAGGTGCCGCATGGAGTCGAACGCGTTGCCCGGCCGCGAGATCACGTTGAGCAGCATCGAGTGGGTGACCTTGAAACTGGACGTCAGCGGCTCGGGGTCGGCCGCGATCAGCCGGTCGAACGTGCTCTCGGTCCAGTTGACGAACCCCTCGGGCGCCTTCTTCCGGACGATCTTCTTTTTCTTCTTCGGGTCGTCGCCCGCCTTCTCGAGGGCCTTGGCGTTCTCGACGACGTGGTCGGGGGCCTGCACGACGACGTAGCCGTCGGTGTCGTAGCCCGCGCGGCCGGCGCGGCCGGCGATCTGGTGGAACTCGCGCGCCTTGAGGTGCCGCTGGCGGACGCCGTCGTACTTCGTGAGCGCGGAGAACACGACGGTCCGGATCGGCACGTTGATGCCGACGCCGAGGGTGTCGGTCCCGCAGATCACCTTGAGCAGCCCGGACTGCGCCAGGGTTTCGACCAGCCGGCGGTACTTCGGCAGCATGCCGGCGTGGTGGACGCCGATGCCGTGGCGGACCAGCCGCGAGAGCGTCTTGCCGAAGCCCGCGGAGAACCGGAAGTCGCCGATCAGCTCGGCGATGGCCTCCTTTTCGGCCTTCGTCGTGACGTTGATGCTCATCAGCGTCTGCGCCCGCTCGATGGCCGCGGCCTGCGAGAAGTGCACGACGTAGACCGGCGCCTGGCCGCCGTTGAGCAGCTCGGACATCGTCTCGTGCAACGGCGTCAGCGCGTACCGGAAGGTCAGCGGCACCGGGCGCTGGGCCGACGTGACGACGGCGGTGGGTTTGCCGGTGCGGCGGGTGAGGTCCTTCTCGAAGAAGGACACGTCGCCCAAGGTCGCCGACATGAGGATGAACTGGGCGTGGGGCAGTTCGAGGATCGGCACCTGCCACGCCCAGCCGCGGTCGGGCTCGGAGTAGAAGTGGAACTCGTCGGCGACGACCTGCCCGACGGGGGCGTCCGCGCCGAACCGCAACGCGATGTTCGCCAGGATTTCGGCCGTGCAGCAGATGATCGGGGCGTCCGGGTTGACGCTGGAGTCGCCGGTCATCATCCCGACGTTTTCGGCGCCGAAGACGTCGATGAGCTGGAAGAACTTCTCCGAGACGAGGGCCTTGATGGGCGCGGTGTAGTAGCTGCGGCGGCCCTGGGCGAGCGCGGTGAAGTGCGCGCCGACGGCGACGAGGCTCTTCCCGGAGCCGGTCGGCGTCGACAGGATGACGTTCGCCCCGGAGACGACCTCGATCACCGCCTCCTCCTGCGCCGGGTACAGCTCGAGCCCCCGTTCGGCCGTCCAGGTGGAGAAGGCTTCGAAGAGGGCGTCGGGGTCGGGGGCCGAGGGCAGGAGGTCGGTGAGAGTCATCAGACGCCCATCGTCTCATCCGCTCACCGCAAAGTCGGCAGGGGCGATCGCATCGCGAGTGCGAAACCCGTAGGCTTCGCGGTACCGCGCGTCGACTGGGTGATACTTCCGGTCACGCGCGCACACGGGCGGTACTCCGGAGGGCTTAGGAATGGCACAGGACATCATCCCGATCGAACTCGGGCTGCCGCAGGGCGACGTCGTCACCCTGTGGGCGCCGCGCTGGCGGGAAGACGGCGAGGAGTGGGAAGCGTTCCTCGGCGACGAGGACGACCTGTACGCCTTCCCGGACGCCGCCCACCTGGCCGCTTTCGTCCGCACGTCCGAGCGGCACGACCTGCTCGACCACCCGGCCTGGGACGCCGTGCCGTCGCTGAACGTGCCCGAGCTGATCCCGGACGAGGACCACACCTACGACCTCGTCGGCGTGCCGGAGCTCGTCGCCGAGGAGCCGGACGTCTGGCACATCGCGGAGCTGGCGGAGATCGTCGGCATCGTGCGGTCGCTCGCCGACGTCTGCGAGCTCGAAGAGGTCCACGAGATCCTCGACTCGACCGAGGGCTTCTCGCTGCTCGACCAGGGCACGCTGCCGTTCACCGGTGGCGTGGGCGCGAAGGTGTGGAACGACCTGTCCGAGACGGTGTCGCAGAAGTGGGACACCGTGCTCGACGCGATCGACGGCCTGGTGACCCAGCCGGAGGTCGACGAGAAGGTGCTGGAGCAGACCGCCGAGGAGCTGGCGGCGTTCCACGAGGAGTCCGCGGAGGCCGAGGCCGGCGCCGAGGGCGTGGAGGACCTCGAAGCGATCGACACGCTCGACTCCGCCGACTCGGAGTCCGACGATGACGACGAAGACGAGGAAGAGGGCCCGGTCGGGTTCTGGGCCGAGGTCGGCATCGACCCGATCAAGATCATCACCTCCGGCGCGGAGTACTACACGCTGCGCTGCTACCTCGACGACGCACCGGTGTTCCTCGGCAGCGAGGGCGAGATCGACGTCTACACGTCGGAGAAGGCCCTCGCCCGCGCGCTCGCCGACGGCAAGGACCTGGCCGACACCGACCTCGCCGACGTGTCCACGTGGGACGAGGTACTGGCGAAGGCGACGGCGGGCGAACTCGAGATCGAGGTCGACCCGGAGAACACGTACGTGCTGACGGGCCTGGACGCCGACATCGCGGAGGGCCCCGAGGCGCTCGACCCGACGCAGCTGGAGCTGGCGGTCGAGCTGATCACGGACGCGGCGGAGTGGGCGGGCGACGACTCGGCCGAGACGGCGCTGGCGAGCAACGAAAGCCTGGGCTGGCTGGTGTCGTTCGTGCTCCGTCCGGACCCGACGCGCCTCGAGCCGTCGGCGCCGTTCGACGCCGAGCAGGGCGCTTGGCGGAAGCTCGTCGAGACGTTCGAGAACCGCCTGACGGTGGCTTGAGTTACTGACGCGAAGGCCGTCTCCCGTGGTTGGGGAGGCGGCCTTCGTCGTGTCGGCCGGCTGAGCACGCGAGTCAGCCGGGGGGTTCGGCGCGGACCGGGACCACCGCGATCGCCAGCGCCGGGAAGATCGCCGCGACGCAGAAGGCCAGTGCGTACCTGCTGTCGCCGATCACCAGGCCCAGCAGGGGCGGGGTGAGCGAGGCGGCGATGTTCTGGCCCGTGTTCTGGGTGCCCATCGCGCGGCCCGACCAGGCCAGGCCCGCCAGCTCGGCCGACGCCGTGAAGCCGAGGCCGTTGTCGGCGACCGTGATGATCCCCGCCAGGGCCAGCGCCAGCAGGACCAGCCACGGCCAGGTCGTGTCGCCGAGGGCCACCAGGAGCATGACCACGCAGCTGGCCACCGCGAGCTGCCGCATCGGGCGCAGGCGGCTGCCGGCGCGGTCGGACCACCAGCCCGATCCCAGCCGCCCCGCGGCACCCAGCACCTGGACCACCGCCAGGTACCAGCCCGCGGCCAGGGGGCTCCAGTGCTGCACGGCCACCAGGTAGACCGGAGCGAACGCCGACACCGCGAACTGCGGCACCACCAGCAACGCGCTCGCGCCGTGCACCCGCCACAGCGTCGCGTGCCGGTACGGCGATGGCGGCTTCTCCCCCGCCGCCGGCCGGGGCGGGCGAGGGGGGTCCGTCACCAGCCACGCCACCAGCAGCGCGACGACGATCGCGAGGGCCGCCGGCAGCAGGACGGCCGCCCGGAAGCCGAAGTGCCCGGCCAGCGGCGGCAGCCCCAGCGCGGCGACGCCGACGCCGAGCGGCTGGGCCGTCTGGCGGATCCCCATCGCCACGCCCCGCTCGGACTTCGCGAACCAGCCCATCACCACGCGGCCACTCGCCGCGTTCACCGAAGCCGTACAGGCACCGGCCGCCAGAAACACCCCAAAGAGGAGCCCGATCGGGTGATTTCCTACCCCGGCGTACACCAGGAGTAACCCCGAGACGCCCAGGCCCAGCGCCATGATGAGGCGTTCTCCGTAACGGTCCGCAGCCGCGCCCCACACGATCAGGGTGAACAACAAGCCGATGCTCGGCGCCGCGACGACGGTGCCGGCCTCGGCCAGCGTCAACCCTTCCGCGGCGCGCATGGCCGGGACCAGGAACGGGATGCCGTAGAGGAAGGAGCAGCTCGCGGTCTGCGCGGCGAGGCCGAGCGCAAGGATGAGCCACCGTCGTGAACTCGCCTGCACCTGCGCACTCGAACCGCCCGCGACCTGCGCCATCGTCATCACCGTCTCAAATTATGAGATAAAGTTCCTACATAGTGAACGATAGTTGGCGCGCCTGAGGACCGCAACCACCTTGCGGGCGGTTGCGGTCCGGAGGAGCGAAGGTCAGGCCAGTGCGGCGTAGCCCGGCTTGATGACGTCGTCGATGAGCGCGAGCCGGGCGTCGAAATCGATGAAGGCGGATTTCATCGCGTTGATGGTGAACCAGCGGAAGTCGTCGATACCATAGCCGAACGTCTCGTGCAGCGCGGCGAATTCGCTGGTCATCGTGCATCCGCTCATCAGCCGGTTGTCCGTGTTCACCGTCACCCGGAAGCGCAGGTCGGTGAGCAGGCCGATGGGGTGCTCGGCGAGCGAGCGCGCCGCGCCTGTTTGGACGTTCGACGTCGGGCAGATCTCCAGCGGGATGCGGCGGTCGCGGACGTACGCGGCCAACCGTCCAAGGTGGACCGTCCCGTCCGCGCCGGTCTTGATGTCCTCGATGATGCGCACACCGTGCCCGAGCCGCTCGGCGCCGCAGTGCTGAATCGCTTCCCAAATGGACGGTAAACCGAACGCTTCGCCCGCGTGAATGGTGAAATGCGCATTGTTCTGACGCAGGTATTCGAACGCGTCGAGATTGCGGGTCGGCGGGAATCCGTCCTCGGGCCCGGCGATGTCGAACCCGGCGACGCCGGCGTCGCGGTAGCGGACGGCCAGGTTCGCGATCTCGAGCGCGCGGGCGTGCTGGCGCATCGCGCAGAGCAACGTCCCGATGCGGATGCTGCCCCCGTTCGCGGCCACCCGCCGAGTGCCCTCCGTGAACCCCGCCTGGACGGCCTCAACCACCGCATCGAGTGACAGACCGCGTTCGACGAACAACTCCGGTGCGTAGCGCACCTCGGCGTAGACGACGCCGTCGGCGGCCAGGTCCTCCACCGCTTCGGCGGCGACTCTGACCAGGGATTCCTCCGTTTGCATCACTCCGCAGGTGTGCGCGAAGGTCTCGAGGTAGGACACGAGCGAGCCGGAATCGGCCGCTTGGCGGAACCAGCGGCCCAGCTCGGCCGGGTCGGTGGCAGGCAGACCGGCATAACCGGTGGCGTCGGCGAGCTCGGCCACGGTGGCCGGGCGCAGGCCGCCGTCGAGGTGGTCGTGCAGCAGCACCTTGGGCGCGCGGCGGAGGGTCTCGCCGGTCAGAACAGGGCTTTCGTCAGGCATCCCCCAACGGTAACCTCGGTGTCATTCCCCTACATGGCGGTAACTCTCAGGTTCGGGTTCACCCTCAGCGTTGACGATCATGTGACGAATCGGCCATCCGGGGGCAGCCTCCGTAATACGCGCTTCACGGGGGCCATACGCACAGCAATTTCGCAATCGATAAGCTTCGTGTCACGTCCCTCCATTTCCCCGCCGACGAAGGACACACAGCAGTGACCACTGACAACCACATTGCCGCCCCGTCCTTCGACCGGATGCGCAACATGCTGGTGCGCGCGGCCGAAGTGCGTGAGAGCGAGCAGCAGCAGATCTTCGACGCGCTCGACGACATCTACGCCCGCCTCGCGCCGGTGGACTCGCTGGGCGCGGTCCGCAAGCGGCTCTCCGAGATGCCCGACCGCACCGAGGTCAGCGTCCTGGCCGAGCGCCTCGACGAGACGATGTCCCGCCTCGAGGCGCAGGACAACGCGATCGCCGCGCTGACCCGCGCCGTCGAGAGCATCGTCGACAAGCTCGCCAAGCCCTTCGCCCAGCTCGACGGCCGCCTCGACGGCGTCGCCGCGCGCTTCGAGGGTGTCGCCGGCCGGATGGACGGGCTCGAGGACAAGCTCCAGAACATCCACCGCCGCATCGACGAGGTCGGCGGGCACCTCGACAAGCAGGACGCGAAGATCGAGGCGCTGCCGCAGTCGGTCATCGGCCCGGTCCGCGAGCGGATCGAGCAGAGCGAGGCGTCGCTGCGCGACCGCGTCGACCACGCCGACCACGAGCTGCGCACCAAGGTCGACGAGCTGAGCCGCGTCACGCAGGAGCGGGTCGGCGAGCTGGGCCGCACGACGCACGAGCGGATCGACGCGAACACCGAGGCGCTCAAGGTCGCGCTGACCGAGACGGGCGAGATGATCGACGCGTCCGACCGGCTGGAGAACCTGGGCAACCGCCTCGAAACGGTCACCACCCGCCTGGACGACCTGGCCTCCCGCCTCGACAAGGTGGAGGACGGTTTCCTCTCCGGCATCGGCGACCTCGACGGCGCGCTCAAGAGCGGCCTGGCGAAGGTCGAGGGCACGCTGTCGAAGCAGCCGGACACCGACTCGGTGGACACGCTGGTCCGCAAGAGCAACGACGAGAGCGTCCGCCGCATCGGCGGCCAGCTCGACGAGGCGATGGCGACGTTCGCGGAGCTGATGCTCGGCGGCGGCCCGGCGGTCCAGCAGATCTCCCCGCCCCCGCCGGCCCCGCGCCAGCCGCGCCGCAGCTCCCGCAACGGCCGGGCGCCGAAGCCGGCCGACGCGAAGGGCAAGCCGGGCGAAGGCTCGGAAGAAGCCCCGGAGTAACCAGCCCCACGACTAGGCCCCGCCGGACCACCCGGCGGGGCCTCGTCATGTGATCAGAGCCGTAACCCGCGTGATCAGACCCGCAACTCACGTGATCAGAGCCGTGACGGCTCTGATCACGTGGGTTACGGCCTCAATCACGCGGGTTACGGGCTCGGTCACGTGGGTTACGGGCTCGGTCACGGGGGTTATGGGCTCGGACGTCACTCGGATGGGTGGTTGTCACGGCTGAGCGCGGATTGTCTCCCGGACGATGGGGCCCTGGGCAGGGGCCGAGGCGGCGATTGTGAAGCCGCCTTCCAGTGCCTCCAGTGCCGCTGGGACGGCGTCGGGGGTGTCCGTGTGCAGTTCCAGCAGCGGGTCGCCCGCGGAGACCGGGTCTCCCGGCTTCGCCAGGCACAGCACGCCCGCCGCGGCCTGGACCGGATCCTCCTTGCGGGCCCGGCCCGCGCCCAGCCGCCACGCCGCGACGCCCACCGCGTACGCATCCAGCGAAGCCAGCACTCCCGAGGCAGGCGCCGAAACCACGTGGACGTGCTTCGGCGTGGGCAACGGCGCCGAGGGATCGCCGCCCTGGGCGGAGATCATCCGGCACCACGTCTCGTACACCTCGCCCGAAGCCAGCACGGCGGCGGGGTCGGTGGAAATACCGGCCAGCGCCAGCATCTCCCCGGCCAGCGCCAGAGTCAGGGACACGACGTCGGCCGGGCCGCCACCCTGCAGGACCTCGACCGACTCCGCGACCTCCACCGCGTTGCCGACCGCGCGCCCCAGCGGGACGTTCATGTCGGTCAGCAACGCCGTCGTCGGGACGCCGTGGCCGGCGCCGATCGAGGTCAACGTCGAAGCCAGCGCCCGCGCCTGGTCGAGCGACTTCATGAACGCGCCCGACCCGAACTTCACGTCCAGGACCAGCCCGGACGCGCCTTCCGCGATCTTCTTGCTCATGATCGAGCTGGCGATCAGCGGGATCGACTCCACGGTCGACGTGACGTCTCGCAGCGCGTACAGCTTCTTGTCCGCCGGCGCCAGGCCGGACGTCGCCGCGCAGACGACCGCGCCGACGTCTTCCAGCTGAGCGGTGATCTCGGCCGTGGACAGCGAAGCCCGCCAGCCCCGGATCGACTCCAGCTTGTCGAGCGTCCCGCCCGTGTGCCCGAGCCCGCGCCCGGACAGCTGGGGCACCGCCGCGCCGCACGCGGCCACCAGCGGCGCCAGCGGCAGCGTGATCTTGTCGCCGACCCCGCCGGTCGAGTGCTTGTCCACGGTGGGCCGGGAAACGGAAAGCGACAGCCGCTCCCCCGACGCGATCATCGCGTGCGTCCAGCGGGAGATCTCGCCGTCGTCCATCCCGTTCAGGAAGATCGCCATGGCCAGCGCTGACATCTGCTCTTCGGCCACGACGCCGTGGGTGTAGGCGTCGACGACCCAGTCGATCTGCTCGTCGGACAGCCGGCCGCCGTCGCGCTTGGTCCGGATCACATCCACGGCCGCCATCGCGCTCACGGCAGGTCGTCCGGGCCGAAAGCGTCCGGCAGGACGTCGGACATCGGCAGCACCCCACGCGGCGTGTCCACCAGACAGGCAGACCCGCCCAGCTCGAACAGGATCTGCCGGCAGCGCCCGCACGGCATCAGCAGGTCACCCGCGCCGCTGCGGCACGCCACGGCGACCAGGCGGCCGCCACCGGAGAGCCGCAGCTGCCCGGCCATCGTGCACTCCGCGCACAGACCGAGCCCGTAGGAAGCGTTCTCCACGTTGCACCCGGTCACGACCCGGCCGTCGTCGACGATCCCGGCCACCCCGACGTGCAGGCCCGAATAAGGCGCGTACGCATGGGAAGCGGCCTCGATGGCCTGGGAGCGCAACGAGTCCCAGTCTACTGTGGACATCAGTCTTCCCCTCGCCGGTACGGCTGGCCGTCGGCCTTCGGCGGCCGCAGCCGCTGCGAAGCCACGGCCAGCACGATCAGCGTCACGAAGTGCGCGGTGTACGGGATCAGGTCCGACGGCAACGTGTCGTTGGCCCAGTAGATCAGGTACAGGACGCCCGCGCCGACGACGCCGAGCCCGGCCGCGATCCACTGCTTCCGGAACAGCTGCACGACGACGATCACGGCGAGCAGGATCACCGCGCCGTACAGCAGCGCGAGCACCGCTTCCCCGCCGCCGGCGAGCTGCAGTCCGTCCGCGTAGCCGAACAGCGCCGCGCCGCCGAGCAGCCCGCCCGGCCGCCAGTTGCCGAAGATCATCGCCGCGAGACCGATGTACCCGCGGCCGTTGGTCTGGTTCTCCAGGTAGTCCGCGCCGCCGCGCAGCAGCACCAGGGACGCGCCGCCCATCCCGGCGAACGCGCCCGAGATGATCACGGCGACGTACTTGTGCAGGTACACGTTGACGCCGAGCGACTCGGCCGCCACCGGGTTTTCCCCGCAGGAACGCAGCCGCAGGCCGAACCGGGTGCGCCAGAGCACCCAGAAGCTGACCGGCACCAGGACGATGGCGATCATCGTCAGCGGCGCCACCTCGGTGACCAGGCCGCGCAGGATGCCGGCGACGTCGGAGATGCCGACGCGCTGCTCCTTTTCAAGGCCACCCAGCCAGTCCGAGAGGAACGACGCCGAGTAGGTGTCGAACTTCGGCACCACCGGCGACTGCCGCGGGTTGCCCGAGATCGGCGCGAAGATCAGGTTCGCCAGGTACTTGGTGACACCCAGGCCGAGCAGGTTGATCGCGACGCCGGAGACGATGTGGTTGACGTTGAACGTCACCGTCGCCACCGCGTGCAGCAGCCCGCCCAGCGCGCCGAACACCAGCGCGGCCAGCAGGCCGGACCACACGCCGCCGTAGTACGAACCCCAGGCGGCGCCCCAGGTCCCGAGGATCATCATACCTTCGAGGCCGATGTTCACCACGCCCGCGCGTTCGGCCCACAGCCCGCCCAGCGCGCACAGCAGGATCGGGAGAGCCAGGCGCAACGCCGTCGACGCGGTGTTCGACGACGTCAGCGCGGCGACGCCGGTGGAGTAGGACGCCGTGGAGACGACGGCGATGGCGACCACGGCCCAGATGACCCCGCGGAGCCAGCCGGGGATCCGGCCGCGCTTGCGCCGCACCGGCGTCGCGGAGCCGGATTCGGATTCGGGAGCGACGTCGGTGATCACACCGCACCCCCTTCGACGACCGAGGAACCCTTGCGGCCGGCGAGTGCCCGCCCGACCCTGCGTTGTTCGGCGGCCAGGTCGGCCCGGCGCACGACCTCGTACGCCACGACGACCGACAGCACGATGATGCCCTGCATGATCGTCGCGATCTCCTTGGACACGTTGATCTGCTCCAGCGACACCGCCGAGGTGTCGAGGAACGCCCACAGCAGTGCGCCGAGCGCGATGCCGCCGGGGTGGTTGCGGCCGAGCAGCGCGACCGCGATGCCGGTGAAGCCGTACATCTGCGTCGCGGTGATGCCGTAGCTGTAGTCGCGGCCGAGCAGTTCCGGCATGGCGACCAGGCCGGCGACGCCCCCGGAGAGCACCATCGCGATCAGCGTCATCTTCTTGGCGCTGACGCCACCCGCGGCGGCCGCGGTGGTGGACTCGCCGGACGCCTTGAGCTCGAAACCGAACCGGGTGCGGTTGAGCATGAACCAGTAAGCCCCGCCGATGACGGCGGCGATGAACACGAACCCGAACAGCGTGCCCGAGCCGAGTGGGATGCCCGGGATCCGGCCGGACGGCTCGATCACGCGAGTGCCGATGTTGTTGCCGGTCTGCACGCCGAACTGGTCGGCGTTGATGAGGAAGGCGATGATCCCGGCGACGATCGCGTTGAGCATGATCGTCGAGATGACCTCGCTGACCCCGCGGGTGACCTTGAGGATCGCCGGAACCGCCGCATAGGCCATGCCCGCGACGACCGCGACCACGAGGATCGCGAGCACGTGGATGACTGGCGGCAGTTTCAGGGCACCACCGGCGATGGCCGCGATGACGGCGGCGAACCGGTACTGGCCCTCGACCCCGATGTTGAACAGGTTCATCTGGAAGCCGATGGCGACCGCGAGCCCGGACAGGTAGTACACGGTCGCGAGGTTCACGGTGTCGACCGCGGTCGAGCCCTTGAACATCTGGCTGATCATCGTGCCGTACGCCTGCAGCGGGTCGGCCCCGGAGATGATCAGCGCGATCGCCGACAGCAGCACGGCGAAGACGATCGCCAGCAGCGGCGGCAGCAGTTTCGTACGCCAGGAAGTCACTCTTCTTCACCCTCCCCGGCGCCGGTCATCGCCGAGCCCAGTTCCTGCGGGGTCACCGTGGCGGGGTCGGCCTCGCTCACGAGGCGCCCGCGCAGCATGACCCGGATCGTGTCGGACAGGCCGATCAGCTCGTCGAGGTCGGCGGAGATCAGCAGCACGGCCAGCCCGGCCGCGCGGGCCTGGCGGATGTTCTCCCAGATCAGCGCCTGCGCCCCGACGTCGACGCCGCGCGTGGGGTGCGACGCGATGAGCAGCACCGGGTCGCCGGACAGCTCCCGCCCGACGATCAGCTTCTGCTGGTTGCCGCCCGAGAGCGCCGCGGCGGGGACGTCGATGCCCGGCGTGCGGACGTCGTACTCCCGCACGATCCGCTCGGTGTCCGCGCGCGTGCCCGCGATGTCGAGCAACTGTCCTTTGGAGACCGGTGCGCGGGTCTGGTAGCCGAGCATCCGGTTGACCCACAACGGTTGCGTCAGCAGCAGGCTGTGCCGCGTGCGGTCCTCGGCGATGTAGCCGATGCCGGCCTCGCGCCGCGCGAGCGTGCCCGCCCTGGTGAGGTCGCGGGCCTTGCCTTCGGCGTCGACCAGTTCGATCGTGCCGCCCGACGGCTTGCGCATGCCCATGACGGTTTCGACGAGCTCGGTCTGGCCGTTGCCCTCGACCCCGGCGATGCCGAGCACCTCTCCCGCGTGCACGGTGAAGGAAACGTCGTCGAGCGCGTTGCGGCCGGAGCCTTCGGCGCCCAGCGTCAGCCCGGTCAGCCGCAGCACGTCCCGGTCGGTGACCGTGGACTCGCGGGTCTCCGGGCTGGGCAGCTCCGAGCCGACCATCATCTCGGCGAGCTGACGCGAGGTGATCGTCTTCGGGTCGGCCGTGCCGACGGTGGTCCCGCGCCGGATCACCGTGACGGTGTCGGCGATCGCCCGGACCTCGTCGAGCTTGTGCGAGATGAAGAGGAAGGTGTAGCCGCCGGCCGTCATCTCCCGGACCGTCGCGAAGAGCGCGTCGACCTCCTGCGGCACGAGCACCGCGGTCGGCTCGTCCAGGATGATGATCTTCGCGCCGCGGTAGAGCACCTTGACGATCTCGACGCGCTGGCGGTCGGCGACGCCGAGTTCCTCCAGCAGCGTCTCCGGCTTCGCGTGCAGGCCGGTCCGTTCGGCGAGCTCGGCCAGCCGCGCGCGGGCGGCGCGGCCGATGCCGTGCAGGCCCTCGGCGCCGAGGAACACGTTCTCGCCGACGGTGAGGTTGTCGGCGAGCATGAAGTGCTGGTGCACCATGCCGATGCCGGCGCGGATGGCGTCCTGCGGGTTGCGCAGCTTCACCTCTTCGCCGTTGATCGCGATGGTGCCCTCGTCCGGCGGCTGCATGCCGTAGAGAATCTTCATCAGGGTGGACTTGCCGGCGCCGTTCTCGCCACAGATGGCGTGCACCTCGCCGGCGGTGACGGTGAGGTTGACGTCGGAGTTGGCCACCACGCCGGGAAAGCGCTTGGTGATCCCGGTCAGCTGGACGGCGGGCGCGCCCCGGTCGGGGACGGCCTCGGCCGGGGCCTCGGCTGTGCTCATGGGCGGGAGAATTCCCTATCTGTCAAAACACGTGAGGGCTCGGAGGGACAATCCCTCCGAGCCCGTCCGCGTGGTCAGCTACTTCTGCGGCTTGTCCGAAACGGTGACGGCGCCCGAGATGATCTGGGCCTTGTAGCCCTCCAGGACGTCCTTGATGTCGTCGACCTTGCCACCGGAGGTGGCGTAGCCGACGCCGTCGACCTTGAGGTCGAACCGCTTCGGCAGAACGGTCAGGTCGCCCTTGGCGACGGCCTGGATGTAGTCGAACACCGCGACGTCGACGCGCTTGAGCATGGACGTGATGATGACGTCCTTGTCGGCCGCGACGGTCTTCTGGTTGTACTGGTCGGAGTCGACCCCGATGGCCAGCGCGTTGCCCGCCTTGGCGGCGTCGAACACGCCCTTACCGGAAGCGCCGGCGGCGTGGTAGATGACGTCCGCGCCCTTGGCGATCTCGGCCGCGGCCTTCGCGTTGCCCTTCGGCGGGTCCTGGAACCCGGAGAAGTCACCGGCCGGGGTGAGGTACTGGTCCTCGATCTGGATCTTGCTCGAAACCGTCTTCGCGCCCTGCAGGAAGCCGGCCTCGAACTTCTGGATCAGCGGGGTGTTGACGCCACCCACGAAGCCGATGTGGCAGGCCTTGCTCTTGTACGCGGCGGCGACGCCGGCCAGGAACGAACCCTGCTCCTCGGCGAAGACCAGCGGGGTCACGTTCGGCAGCGTGATCGAGTCGTCGTCGACGATGGCGAACTTGGTGTTCGGGTACTTGGCCGCGATGGCCTTGACCGCCGGCGCGTAGGCGAACCCGACCGCGACGATCGGGTTCAGGCCCGAGGAGGCCATCTGGTCGAGGCGCTGCTGCTTGGCCGACTCGGCCTCACTGGCGCTGGCGGTGCTCTCGCTGACCGTCGTCACGCCGAGGTCGGACTTCGCCTTGTCGGTACCCGCGGCGGCGGCGTCGTTGAACGACGCGTCACCCCGGCCGCCGACGTCGAAGGCCAGGCCGATCTTGAGCTGGCTGCCGTCGACCTTGCCACCGGCAGCGGCCGAGCTGCTCGCCGCGGCGGGCGCCGCGGGCGGCTTCTGCGCGGTGATGCAGTCCGAGCCACCCGACGAAGGCGCGGCGCTGTTGTTGCTGCTGCCACCGCTCGAGTCCTTGGCGCACCCGGCCAGGGTGAGCACCCCGGCCATGGCCACGGCGGCCAGCGCGGTTCCACGCATGCGACGCAACGTGTTTCTCCCTCCCCGCTGATCCAGCGGATGGTCAAGGGCACGACCCGGCCCTACTGCCGGGTCGACCGCCAGACCGTACCCGGCGGACCGGAATGCGCCATAGGAAAGGCACGCTACGTAACACAAACGTTTACTCACGAGTCGCGCGCGCGACGAACTGCACACCGAACGTGATCATCACCCCGACTCGACGCCGCTTTCGCTGATTCAGTGGCGGCGGGAGGCACCCGAAAGGCCTTTTTGTGTGACTCAGTGTGCCGGGCCGGCCCGCGGTAAGGCCGGCCCGGTCACTCTGTGGGAGGACGGCGCTCAGGCGCACGTCAGCCGCGCGGACGCCCAGTCGCTGCGGTCGTAGGAGTTGCCGTCGCCGCCGTCGGTGACGACCAGCCGCAGGTAACGGGCCCCGTGGAGGTCCGCCGCCAGCGGCACCGCCGGGTCCTGCCACGTCCGGATTCCCGTGGCGGCCACCTTCACGCCGTCGGCGTACACCTCGAACGTCGCCGAGCCCTGCTTGTTCGTGGCCTCGCGCTCGTCGTCGACGCCGACGTCCGCGGTGAACGCCGTGCAGCGGCCGCCCAGGAAGAAGACGACCTCGCTCGGCGCGTGCGCCCCCAGGCCCTTCGGGTAGACGACGCCGTTGATCGTCAGCGGTTTGCCGTCCCCGGCGGGGACGCTGCCGTTGGACATGTCGCGCTCGACCGGGCCGTACCCGTTCTTTTCCGCCGCCCAGCGCAGGTCACTGGCCCACGCGGGCGCGGTGGGCGGCGGCGCCGGCACGGTCAGCTGCTGCTCACCGGACCAGGTGACCTGCCCGAACCCGAGCGCGCGGTAGGTGACGCCGCCGCCCAGCACCGCCGTCGTGCCTTCGGCCCCGGCCGGCGGAGTCACCCGCCAGCGTCCTGCCGCCCGCTCGCCGGTGCCGAGCACGACGGCCCGCGGTCGCGCCACCTGTTCGACGTGCCAGCCGGCGGGCGCGGTGAGCGTCACGCGGGGGTCGAACACCGGAACGCGAGCCTCGTCGGTGGCGGACACCGTGACCTCGAAGGGCTGCCCGGCCGGCGTGATTTCGCCCGGGACACCCGGCACCGGCGAAGCCAGCTCGATGCCGGTGCTGACCAGCGGCGCGTTCCGCCACCACGAGCCGCCCGCGTGGACCCGGTAGACGACCGTCGCGTGCGGCGGGACGACCGCGGAGACGCGGGCCGCCGTCTGGAGGTCGCGGTGCGCCCAGAGGTCGCGCGCGGTGTACCCGGCGGCCTGTGGCAGCCCGGCGGCGGCCGCGGTGGTGCCGATCGTCGCACCGGACGTCGTCTCGTTGAACAGGGCGATCGCCACGTCGCCACCGGCGAGGGGCTTGGCGAACACCCAGTGTCCGTCCTGGTTGGACAGGACGCGGGCCTGGACGCCGCGGCGGTCCTGGTCGAGCGCGATGACCTCGGTGTTGCGCAGGACGTCGAAGTTCGCCGGCGACACCTTGCGCAGGTCTGCCCCGATGAGCAGCGGGGCGGCCATCATCGCCCACAGCGAGAAGTGGGCGCGGTACTCCTCGGTCGTCATCCCGCCGTTGCCGACCTCGAGCATGTCGGGATCGTTCCAGTGCCCCGGCCCGGCGTACGGCGCCAGCGGCGCGTTCGCCTTCAGGATCTGGAGCATCTTGGCCCAGTTGTCCTTGATGTCGCCGGTGGTCCGCCACAGGTGCCCGACGTCGGCGCCCCACTCCCACGGCTTGTTCTCGCCCCACTCGCAGAGCGAGTACACGATCGGGCGGCCGGTCTTCTTCAGCGCGTCGCGCATCTTCGCGTAGCGCTCGAGCGCGGGCCGTCCCTGGTTGTTGCAGTTGTCGTACTTGAGGTAGTCGACACCCCAGTCCGCGAACGTCTGTGCGTCGACGTCTTCGTGGTCGAGCGCGCCCGGCTGCGTCTTCGCGCAGGTCAGCGTGCCCGCGCTGGTGTAGATGCCGAACTTCAGCCCTTTCGAGTGGACGTAGTCGGCCAGCGCCTTGATGCCGCTGGGGAACCGGGCCTTGTTCGCCTGCATGCGCCCGTCGGCGTCGCGCTCCGGCTCGGCCCAGCAGTCGTCGACGTTGACGTACTCGTAGCCGGCGGCCTTCAGTCCTTTGTCGACGAAGATGTCGGCGGTGTCGCGGATGATCCGCTCGTCGACGGCGCAGCCGGTGGTGTTCCAGTTGTTGAAGCCCATCGGCGGGGTCGGCGCCAGTCCGTCGGGCAGTGCTCGTGCAGGCGTGACCGACACCACGGGCAGCAGGGCCGCGACGGCGATCACCAGGCCGAGTCGTCTCATCAGACGTCACCCCATCGTGAGAGATCCGATGTTTGCTCGAGCGACGGTAGGGATAGGGCCCCAGTTGGTCAATGACGCACGAATCGCACCAGCCATTCAGCGTAGCGCATCAGATATTAGATTCTACAAACATCAGATGACCACTCAGTGGGACCGAGTGCGGCCCCACGCCGCCGAGTGCGCTGCGCCACACCGCCGGGTGGCGGCGCGGGAATGCCGGTGTCTGGTCCATCACAGAGGGGAACCCGGAGGTGAGCCACGGTCCGGGTGCGGGTCTAGCATCCGAATCATCCAGGCTCGATGACGTTGACTTCGGCATTGCCGCCCCTCCGGCAGCGACTGCGGACCTCACCGGCCACCGGGCGCACAGTCAGACGTTGGAGGCCGTTCACCGATGTCCACCACGGCGAGCACTGCCCCGCAGGCAGAGGCGAGCGATCGGGCGGGTGCCTCACGCCGGCAGGGGACCTTCTACCGGGGCGACCCCGGCATGTGGTCCTGGGTGCTGCACCGCATCACCGGCGTGCTCACATTCTTCTTCCTGTTCGTGCACGTGCTCGACACCGCGCTGGTGCGCGTGTCGCCGAACACCTACGACCAGGTCATCGAGACCTACAAGACGCCGATCGTCAACCTCCTGGAGGTCGGCCTGGTCGGCGCGGTGCTCTTCCACGCGCTCAACGGCATCCGCGTCATGCTGGTCGACTTCTGGTCGAAGGGCCCGAAGCTGCAGAAGGCGATGCTGTGGGTCATCGGCGTCGTCTGGGTCGTCGTGATGGTCCCCGGTGCGTTCTTCATGCTGAAGCGCACCGTCGAAACGCTCTTCGGGGGTAACTGACATGGCCGAGTCGCTCGCCCTCGACAAGCCGCGCTCGCCGAAGCGCCCCGCCGCGCGCCGCAGCAACTTCGAGCTCTACAGCTGGCTGTTCATGCGGATCTCCGGGCTGGTCCTGGTCATCCTGGTGCTCGGCCACCTGCTGATCATGAACATCCTCGACGGCGGCGTGCACCGGATCAACTGGGGCTTCGTCGCCGGCCGCTGGGCCTCGCCGTTCTGGCAGTTCTGGGACCTCCTGATGCTGTGGCTCGCCGAGATCCACGGCGGCAACGGGCTGCGCACGATCATCGACGACTACGCCCGCAAGGACAGCACGCGGTTCTGGCTGAAGATCCTGCTGTACGTCTCGATGGTGCTGATCCTGGCCGTCGGCACGATGGTGATCTTCACGTTCGACCCGAACATGCCCGCGAACTGACTCCGGAGACCTCCCACCATGCAGTTCCACAAGTACGACGTGGTGATCGTCGGTGCCGGCGGTGCCGGCATGCGCGCGGCCATCGAGTCCGGCCAGCGCGCCCGGACCGCGGTCCTCACCAAGCTCTACCCGACCCGGTCCCACACCGGCGCGGCCCAGGGCGGCATGTGCGCCGCACTGGCGAACGTCGAAGAGGACAACTGGGAGTGGCACACCTTCGACACGATCAAGGGCGGCGACTACCTGGTCGACCAGGACGCCGCCGAGATCATGGCGAAGGAGGCCATCGACGCGGTCCTCGACCTCGAGAAGATGGGCCTGCCGTTCAACCGCACGCCCGAAGGCAAGATCGACCAGCGCCGCTTCGGCGGGCACACGCGTGACCACGGCAAGGCCGCGGTCCGCCGCGCCTGCTACGCCGCGGACCGCACCGGGCACATGATCCTGCAGACGCTGTACCAGAACTGCGTCAAGTACGGCACGGAGTTCTTCAACGAGTTCTACGTGCTCGACCTCCTCACCACCCCGGACGAGCACGGCAACCCGGTCGCCTCCGGCGTCGTCGCCTACGAGCTGGCCACCGGCGAGCTGCACGTCTTCCAGGCGAAGTCGATCGTGATGGCCACCGGCGGCGCGGGCAAGATCTTCAAGACGACGTCGAACGCGCACACCCTCACCGGTGACGGCCTCGGCATCATCTTCCGCAAGGGCCTCCCGCTGGAGGACATGGAGTTCTTCCAGTTCCACCCGACCGGCCTCGCGGGCCTGGGCATCCTGATCTCCGAAGCCGTCCGCGGCGAGGGCGGGATCCTGCGCAACGCCTCCGGCGAGCGGTTCATGGAGCGCTACGCCCCCACCATCAAGGACCTCGCGCCGCGCGACATCGTGGCGCGCTCGATGGTGCAGGAAGTGCTGCAGGGCCGGGGTTGCGGCCCGAACAAGGACTACGTCGTCCTGGACGTCACGCACATCCCCGAGGAGACGCTGAACGCGAAGCTCCCGGACATCATGGAGTTCTCGCGCACCTACCTGGGCGTCGACCCGGTGAAGGAGCCGGTGCCGGTGTTCCCGACGTGTCACTACGTGATGGGCGGGATCCCGACCAACGTGCACGGAGAAGCGTTGCGGGACAACGAGAACGTCATCCCCGGCCTGTACGCGGCGGGTGAGGTCGCGTGCGTGTCCGTGCACGGGTCGAACCGCCTGGGCACGAACTCGCTGCTCGACATCAACGTGTTCGGCCGCCGCGCCGGCATCGCGGCCGCGGAGTACGCGCTGGCCCACGAGCACGTCGAGCTGCCGGAGAACCCGACCACGCTGGTCGAGGAGCAGCTCGCGGGCCTGCTGTCGGAGCACGGCGACGAGCGCGTCGCCGACATCCGCAAGGAAATGCAGCAGACGATGGACTCGCACGCGTCGGTGTACCGGACCGAGGACACGCTGAAGCAGGCGCTGACCGACATCCAGGCGCTCAAGGAGCGGTACCAGCGGATCACCGTGTCGGACAAGGGCAAGCGGTACAACACCGACCTGCTCGAGGCCGTCGAACTGGGCTTCCTGCTGGAGCTGGCCGAGGTCCTGATCGTGGGTGCGCTGGCGCGCAAGGAATCCCGCGGCGGCCACGCCCGCGAGGACTACCCGACCCGCGACGACACGAACTTCATGCGGCACACCATGGCCTACAAGCAGGGCTCGGGTCTGTCGTCCGACATCCGGCTGGACTACAAGCCGGTCACCTTCACCCGCTACGAGCCGATGGAGCGGAAGTACTGATGACTGCGGCAACCACCGAGGACGCTCCCGCTGCGTCGGACGAGCACACCCCGATCACGGTCACGCTCAAGATCCTCCGGTTCAACCCGGAGGTGGATTCGGAGCCGCACTGGGAGTCCTACGACGTCCCGGCGCAGCGCACCGACCGGCTGCTGAACCTGCTGTTCTACGTCAAGGACTACATCGACGGCACGTTCTCGTTCCGCCGGTCGTGCGCGCACGGCGTGTGCGGGTCCGACGCCATGCAGATCAACGGCATCAACCGGCTGGCGTGCAAGGTCCTGATGAAGGACCTGCTGTCGTCGTCCGGGAAGCCGACGACGATCACGATCGCCCCGATCAAGGGCCTGACGACGTTGAAGGACCTGTACGTCGACATGGACCCGTTCTTCGAGGCGTACCGCGCGATCAAGCCGTACCTGATCACGTACGGCAACGAGCCGACGCGCGAGCGCATCCAGTCCCAGGCCGACCGCGACCGCTTCGACGACACGACGAAGTGCATCCTGTGCGCGTGCTGCACGTCGTCCTGCCCGGTGTACTGGAACGACGGTTCGTACTTCGGCCCGGCGGCGATCGTCAACGCCCACCGGTTCATCTTCGACTCCCGCGACGAGGGAGCGGAGGAGCGCCTGGACATCCTGAACGACGGCGAAGGCGTCTGGCGCTGCCGCACGACGTTCAACTGCACGGACGCCTGCCCGCGCGGCATCCAGGTGACCAAGGCGATCCAGGAAGTGAAGCGCGCCCTGCTCTTCAAGCGCGTCTGACGATTTCGCAACACCGAAGGGCCCTCCGGCGACTCCTGCCGGAGGGTCCTTCGCCATTGTTTTGTCCAGTCGCGAGATCTGGGCAGCCATGGGCGGCTGGGCTAGCCTGAAGGGTCGACGCCGATTACAGGATGCGAGCGCATGGGTGCTGGTTCGGAGCTTCGCAGGATTGTTTCCCGCAGACTGGCACCCCTCGTCGCTGACCTCGAAGAACACGTCTTCCGCTACGGCTATTTCCGCTCCCTCGCCGGGGCGCTCGCGTCACTCGGCACTGTCGGCCTGCTTGGCCAGATCCTCGGTCTCCCCTGGTTGCGGCTCACCTTCGCGACCTTGGCCGCCTGCCTGTTCGTGCTGGTGAGCGCGCTTTCCTTCGCGGGCACCCAACGCCTTCGCAGCAAAGTCGATCACATCGAACAACTCCTGCACACCTACGCCGACCACATGCATTCCAGTTCCCCGTTGTCGGTGCGGGAATGGCGGCAGGAAGTGGTCATCGAAGAAAACGGCGACGCCCATTGCCGGCGGGATCTGGTGCTCGAGGCCGCGTCCAACGGAACGCTCCGGTATGTGTCGGTGAACCTCGTCTACTACGGCACCACACGCCTGACGAACCGCGACCGGCGCAAGGTCCGGTGCCACGCCTACCACGCGGGCGAAGACGACATCGACGAGCGGACCCGGGCCAACGCCACGTCCGTCTGGACATTCAACCAGGACGGGAAACCGAAGCTGGAAATCTACCTCCACCTCGGCACAGTGGTCCAGGCCGGCGACCTGATCACCGTCGAATGGGATTGGCCCGGCTACTCGGCCGACCTGATGAACGGGACGGCTCCGGAGAGCTTCGACGTGCTGTTCAACAAGGAGATCGGCAAGTTCGAACACCGGGTCATCTTCCGGAACATCCGGATTCCCGCCGCCTTCAAGGTCCGCAACCAGGGCGCCCAGAACCTGCACCGCCACCGGCTCGGCCAGGACGTCGTGGTCGAGTTCTCGGCGGAGGGGCCCGAACTGCACACCCGCATGGGGTTCATCGCCGACTACTCACAGAGCTGACGAAAAAACGCCCGGACCCCCAAATGGCGGTCCGGGCGAAGGTGGCTGATCGAACGATCAGTTGCCACCCGTCTCGGAGCCGCCTGACATGGAAAATCCGTTCCTGAACCACTGCGGGAACAATGACTCATCTGCTCGGGCTATTGGTCCGGTCAGGCTACACCGGCTCCGGAGTGAAGTCTTCTCCGATCTACACCCAGTCAAGTGAAGCTGCCCGAAGGTACGCCAACCCAGTGAAAGGGGCCTCCCCGCTCGGCTGAGCGGGGAGGCCCTTTCCTGTTGCGGGTCAGCGCACCGCGTCCAGTGCGTTGACCAGGCCGTGGCCGTAGTACGAGTTGTTCTTCGCCGGTCCCGTGCACTCGGTCTCCGTCGACGCGCACTTCACCACGTCCGCCTCGCCCTCCAGCAGCCGCGTGAGCAGCCAAGGCGGCGCCCCGCGGAACCGGGAAGCCAGCAGGGCCGCAACGCCGGCCACGTGCGGGGAGGCCATCGACGTGCCGCACTTCGAGCCGTACAACCCGCCGAACACCGTGGTCGACAGCGGGCACGACGGGCCGGCGCCCTCAGGCGGCGCCTGGACGAAGTCCCCGCCGGGGGCCGTCACGTCGATCTCGCCGTAGTTGCTGAACGACGACTTCGTGCCCGCGTAACCCACCGACGAGACCGTCACGACCCCGTCGATCGCCTTCGGGAGGATGCCGCACGACGAGTCGACCGGGTGCGGGCGGTTCGGGTCAGTGGTCTGCTCGGTCGTGTCGAAGCCGGAGTTGCCCGCCGCCGACACGTTCAGGACGCCGCGGTGGGTCGAGTACTCGATCGCGCGGCGGACGGCCTCGTAAGCCGCCGCGTCGCCCGGTTCGCGGGAGCAGAAGAACATGCCCGGGTCGACGTAGTAACTGTTGTTCGTCACCTGGAAGCCGTGCTCGGCCGCCCAGACGAACCCGCACACCGCCGACTCCGGGAAGATGTAGCCGTCGTCGTTGACGACCTTCACCGAGGCCAGCCGCACGCCCGGCGCGATGCCGGTGAAGCCCGCGGCCTGGTCCTTGCCCGCGATCGTGCCCGCCACGTGCGTGCCGTGGTCCGACGTCGTCGGCGCCCAGGACGCCGGGGAAAGGTCCGGCGCGCCCGTCACGCAGCCCGCCGAGGACCGAGCGTCGACGGCGGCGCGCAGGGCCGGGTGGGTCGCGTCGATGCCCGAGTCGAGCACGCCGACCGTCACCGCGCGGCTGCCCTGGAAGATCTTGTTCGCTTCCGGCACGTGGATCGCCTTCATGTCCCACTGCTGCGCGGACAGGTCACCGGCGGCAGCCACCGAACGCGTGTCCTCCAGTGTCTTCACCGCACCGAGTGAACGCGCGGCCGCGCCGCCTTGGGAAGCCACGTCCTTGCTGCCCGAGTAGGCCCGGTAGACGCCGATCTTCTGCTGGAAGTCCGCGTTGCGCGAGGCGGCGATCGCGACACCGATCCGGTCGTAGTAAGCGACCTTGGTGCCGCACTTCGCCGCCAGCTCCTTGTCGACGGCCGACGCGCGGGTGCCCGGCTGGTACGTCACGACGTAGGTGTACGGCGTGCTCGTCGTGTCGCAGGCGGCCGGCGCGGCCTCCGCGGCCGGTACCGCCGCGAACAAGCCGCCCCCGACGGCCAGCACGAGCGGGGCCGTCATTCGGCGTAAACGGGACATTCCACCTCCAGGTTCGGTGGCCAACCTAAACCGGCCCTGCCGGACCGCACCACCGACCAAGGAGGGGGATTCAGGCGTCGACGCGCGAAGCGGCGCGCACCCCGCGCCAGCCGAGCACGCCGATGATCGTGCCCAGCACGAACGAGACGACGGTCAGCACGGCGTGCACCACGAAGTACGCGGTGGGCGAGCCGTCCGGAGCCCAGGCCCGGTCGCTGTCCCACAGGTTCTTGGCGAAGGTGATCCAGATGATCCAGGACCACCCGCCGAAGGCCAGCAGGAACACGGAGGTGCCTCGGGAAATGCGCATGCCCCTGAGTATGCGACGCGGGCCGCGGCGCTAGATTGCGTGGGTGCACTCCGCAGTCTCCCGGTCGCTCAAGGTCTTCACGACGACGCTCGCCGCCGCCCTTCTGGCCCTGAGCAGTCCCGCGCTGGCGGCCGGGGCGCCGCCGCAGGGCCAGTGCGCGGACCGCCAGGCGCCCCCGGCGCCGGTCGACACATCGGAGAAGCCCGCGCCGGGCAAACCGGCCCCGGCGCCGCTCGCCGTGCCCGCCGTCCCGGTCGGCGGCCCCCGGATGGCCGAATGCGGCCTGGTCACCCCGGACGGCGCGCTCAACCCGCCGGACGGCAACACCGCGGCGTCCTGGCTGGTGCAGGACCTCGACACCGGCGCGGTCGTCGCGGCGAAGGACCCGCACGCCCGGGAGCGGCCCGCGTCGCTGATCAAGACGCTGCTCGCGCTGCTCGTCGTCACCCAGCTGGACCCGCAGCAGGTGATCGTCGCGTCGAAGGAGGACGCCGAGCAGGAGTGCACCTGCGTCGGCCTCGTCGCCGGCGGCCAGTACTCCGTCGACCAGCTGCTGCACGGGCTGTTGATGCACTCGGGCAACGACGTCGCGCACGCGTTCGCCGCGGCGCTCGGCGGCGCCGACGCCGCGGTGGTGAAGATGAACGCGCTGGCCGCCCGCATCGGCGCGCTCGACACGCGTGCCGCGACGCCGTCGGGCCTGGACGGACCCGGCATGTCGACCTCGGCCTACGACCTGAGCCTGATCTTCCACTACGCGATGAAGCAGCCGGAGTTCGCGAAGGTCGTCGCGACGAAGAACTACGAGATCCCGCCGGCCGGCGGGAAGCCGGCCATCCCGATCTTCAACGACAACAAGCTGCTCGGCGTTTACCCCGGCTTCCTCGGCGGCAAGACCGGCTTCACCGACGACGCCCGCCACACCTACGTCGGTGCGGCGCAGCGGAACGGGAAGCGGCTCGCGGTCGTCATGCTGCGCGCCGAGCAGAAGCCGACCAAGGTGGTCGACCAGGCGGGCAAGCTGCTCGACTACGGCTTCGCGCTGGAAGAGGACCACGCCGTGCCGGTCGGCCAGATCACCTACCAGGCACCGGCCGCCACGCCGGCGAACGGCGACCCGTCCGCGCTCCCCGACGGCGGCACCGGCAACAGCGGCACGTCCGCGTCGGCCGCCACCGCGAAGGAGGACCCGTTCGGTGTCACCGGCTGGATCATCACGCTGGTGGTGTTCCTGGTCATCGTCGGCGGGTTCGTGGTCGGGCACCAGCGCAAGCGGTCCGCGAGCTAGCGGAAGCCGGGTCCGGGTTCCGGGGTCACCTTGTCGGCGGCGATCGCGCCGCCGCAGTGCCCGCAGGCCACGAACGTTTCGGCGATCTCGCCGCAGTCCTTGTGCCGCAACAGGATCGGCGGCCCTTCGGGTCCCGCGAGGTACCGGTCGCCCCACTGCATGAGCGTGACGACCGCCCCGAAGAGGTCCCGTCCGGCCCGCGTCAGCACGTACTCCGGCACCGGGTCGACGCGGTCGAGCACCCCGGCGTCGACGAGGGTCTTCAGCCGGGCCGACAACGTCGGGCGCGGGATGGCCAGGTTGCGCGCGAACTCGCCGTAGCGGCGCACGCCGAAGAACGTCTCGCGCAGGATGAGCAGGCTCCACCGCTCGCCGACCAGGTCGAGCGCGCGGCCGACCGAGTCCGCCGTGAACCGGTGCCCGAGGTCGTTCACAGCTGGTCCGTCCGGGCCGGGACGCCCAGCAGCAGCTTGCCGGACAGCTCGTAGCTGGCCGGGTTGACCTGGAAGTGGGCGGTCGCGGTGTGCGCGTCACGGAACCGGCGCTGCAACGGCGAAGTCTCGTAGATCGCGGCGCCGCCGCCGAGGTCGTACATGCTTTCGGCGACTTTCGCCGCCGTGCGTGTCGCGTGCGTGGCGGCCAGCCGGAGCCCCAGTTTGAGCGCGTCCGGCACCGGTTCGGTGCCCTGCGCGGCCTGCCAGGCGTCGTCGATGGCGCGGTAGAACAGAAGCCGCGCCGCGCGCAGGGCCGCTTCGGCCTCCGCGACGGCGGCCTGGGTCGCCGACCGCTCGACCAGCGACCGGCGGGAGCCGAGCGGTTTGCGCGTCGACGCGAGCTCGGCCAGGTCGTCGATGGCGCCGCGCGCGTTGCCCAGCGCGGCGGCCGCGACCGACAGCGCGAAGAAGCCGAAGAGCGGAAACCGGTGCAGCGCGCCGGCATCCGGGGGTGGGCCGGCCATCACCGAGAAGACGCGGTGGCCGGGGACGAACAGGGCGTCGGCGACGCAGTCGTGGCTGCCGGTGCCCCGCAAGCCGTTCGTGTGCCAGGTGTCCAGCACCTCGATCCCGGCCTTGGGCAACGCGGCGACGTAGAGCGCTTTGTCGTGGACGAACCCGGCGAAGAGCCAGTCCGCGTGCGGGATGCCGCTGCAGAACGCCCAGCGGCCGGACACGACGTAGCCGCCGTCGACCTTCTCGCCGGTCCCGCGCGGCGCCCAGACCCCGGCGGCGACCGTCTTCGGATCCCCGAAGACCTCCTCGGCACACTCCCGCGGGGCGTAGGCCGAGAGCAGGCTGCTCGTCACGGCGATCGAGACGCACCAGCCGGCCGACGCGTCCCCGCGCGCGACCGTCTCGGCCGTCTCGAGGCTCACGGCGGGCGGCGCTTCGGGGCCGCCGAGGTAGCCGGGAACGCCGGTGCGGAACAGCTGGGCGTTCGTCAGCTTCGCGACGAGCTCGGGCGGCAACGCACGCTGCCGCTCGGTGACCGGTGCCAGGGTCCTGGCGAGGTCGGCACACTCACGGGCGGCGTCCAGCAGCACGAAACCCTCCGGTTCGGATTTCTTACCGGTTCAGTTTCTTTACCGCCGGGCCGGGTGTCAAGGCTTGCGACGGCCCAGCCACGCGAGCACGGCCCCGGCGCCGAACGCCCCCGCGACGGCACCGAAGCCCGGCCCGCGCTGCACGGTGATGCTCTGCTCGAGCCGGACCGGAGGCGGCGGCGACGCGACGACCTCGCGCTGGTTCTCCTTCGCCGTCGCGGTCCAGGCGGTGACGAACAGCAGGAAACGGGAGACGAGGTTGGCGAACACGAGCAGGCCGATGACCGGCCCGAGCAGCGCGGCCGACGGCGACTTCGTGACGCTGGCCAGGTAGACGGAGGCGACCTGCTGCAGGACGACGAAGCCGACGGCGGCGAACACGGCGCCCTTGACGGCACTGCGCAACACGACCTGCTCCCGGGGCAAGCGCGCGATCACCCACAGGAAGACCAGGGTGTTGGCGAGCAGGCCGAGCACGATCGTCGCCACGCGGAGCAGGAAGTTCGCCCATGCGGCCTGGTCGAGGCCCACGAGTTCGAGCAGGAAATGGCCGACGCCACCCCCGATGGCGGTCAGCCCGAACGAGACGACGAGCGCGACGCCGAGTCCGACCAGCGCGACGAGGTCCTTGAACGTCTGCTTGACGAACGGCTGCGGCTGCTTCTCCTGGCCCCACTGCGCGGTGAGCGCGTCCCGGAGGTTCGACATCCAGCCGACGCCGGAATAGAGCGCGATGAGCAGGCCGAAGATCCCGACGCCACTGCCGGACTGGAGCGCGCCGTCGACGATGCTCTTGACCAGGGCCCGCGGCCCCTCCGGCACGGAGTTGTTGATGCTGTCGGTGATCTTCTGGATGATCGTCTGGTCGTGGTTGACGACCAGCCCGAACACGGCGAAGGCGACCATGAGCAGCGGGAAGACGGACAGCACGCTGAAGTAGGTGATGGCGGCGGCGTAGTGGTTGCCGTACCGCTCGGTGAAGGCGTCATTGGCCCGGATGAGGTGATCGAGCCACGGGTACTTCCGCCGCAGCCGCGGCAGCAGCTTTTCCTTCGTTTCTTCGTTCGCCACCGTGAAACGCTAACCACGCGCAGTGAACACCCGCAACGCGAGCGGCTCACGTGAGGGAGGCCCGGCAGCCGCCCGGCGGGCCGTCGAGCGGGACCGGCTTCACCGCACCGGCGGCAGGAACCCGATCCGCTGGTACGTCTTGGCCAACGTCTTCGACGCCACCTCGCGCGCACGTTCGGCTCCCGCGGCGAGGACCTTGTCCAGCTCCGCCACATCGTCCAAATAGGACTGCGCACGGTGTTGGACGGGGGTCACCCAGTCGACGAACACCTCGCCGAGGTCCTTCTTCAGGTCGCCGTAGCCCTTGCCTTCGTACGCGGCTTCGAGGTCGGCGATCGGCCGCTCGGTCAGCGCCGAGTAGATGGTCAGCAGGTTCGACACGCCCGCCTTGTTCTCGGCGTCGAACACGACCTCGCGCCCGGTGTCGGTGACCGCCGAGCGGATCTTCTTCGCGGACCGCTTGGGGTCTTCGAGGAGTTCGATGAGGCCGTTCGCGCTGGAGGCCGACTTGCTCATCTTGGCCGTCGGGTCCTGCAGGTCGTAGATCTTCGCCGTGTCCTTGATGATGTACGGCTCCGGCACGACGAACGTCTTGCCCAGCCGGTTGTTGAAGCGCTGCGCGAGATCGCGGGTCAGCTCGAGGTGCTGGCGCTGGTCCTCGCCGACCGGGACGGCGTCGGCCTGGTAGAGCAGGATGTCCGCGGCCTGCAGGACCGGGTAGGTGAACAGGCCGACACTGGAACGGTCGGAGCCCTGCTTCGCGGACTTGTCCTTGAACTGCGTCATCCGGCCGGCCTCGCCGAAGCCGGTCTGGCACTCCAGCACCCAGCTCAGCTGGGCGTGCTCGGGGACGTGGCTCTGCACGAACAGGGCGCTGCGCTGCGGGTCGATGCCGATGGCCAGCAGTTGCGCGGCCGAAACCCGGGTGCGCTGCCGCAGCACCTTCGGGTCCTGCTCCACGGTGATCGCGTGCAGGTCGACCACGGAGTAGAACGGCTCGTGCGTGTCCTGCAGCCGCACCCACTGGCGCAGCGCACCGAGGTAGTTGCCGAGGTGGAACGAGTCGGCGGTGGGCTGGATCCCGGACAGGACCCGCGGGCGGCGCTCTGCTGCGACGGTCTGTTCTTCGGACACGTCAGGATTCTTCCAGGCCGCGGCGACCGGCGGGCGCCGAGGGCCCTCAGGCGTTCGGGCGCGGCGTGAGGAACGGGCGCGTCGGCGTGACGTCGGGGTCGGCGAGGACGGCTTCGGCCATCGCGGTGACCGGGCCCGGGAGGCCGGGCAGGCCCGCGAGGTCCGGCACGACCGGGACGGCCTGGGCGAGCGCCGCGTCGGCCCGGGTCTTGCGCCGCTGGCGCAGCACGCCCAGCGTCATGCCGACGATGCCCAGCGCGACCGCGACCAGCCCGACGGGACCGAGCACACCGAAGCTGTCCGCGTTGGCGTCGGCCTGCGCGACCGTCATGACGTCGGCGAACGCGCTGCCGCCGCCGGCCAGGAGCAGAGCGGCCGGGACGAACGCGACCACCGCGGCCGTGCGGAAACCGCGCAGCGTGAACCCCAACAGGGTTTGACCTGGGTTGCGCACCGGAGTGCCTCCCGCCGAGTGACGAGCGAAACGCTCACCCATCCGAGTGAGACGCTGCGTGCTACTGGTCAAAAAACTACCGAGCGTGTCAAGACCTGCCGGTTTTGATCGACCCGGGAGTGAGAGTAGCGCTCAACCGGGGATACGGCCCGAGCACCCCCACGGTTCACTCGGATCACTCACACGAGTGAAGCGCGGACGCGGCACTACTACGCGAAGTAGAGCGTGCCCGGAGCGTGCCCGGTGGCGTGACAGGCCCTAGCCGGGGAAGTCGATGTCGTAGGTCGCGGTGACCGGGGCGTGGTCGGACCAGCGCTGGTCGTACGCGGCCGCCCGTTCGACGACGACGGAGACGACCTTCCCGGCCAGGCCGGGGGTCGCGAGCTGGCAGTCGATGCGCCAGCCGGAGTCGTTGTCGAAGGCCTGGCCGCGGTAGGACCACCAGGTGTACGGGCCCGGGCCGGCCGGGTCGAGCCGCCGCTGGACGTCGGCGTAGCCCGCCTCGGTGTAGACCCGGCCGAGCCAGGCGCGTTCACCGGGCAGGAAGCCGGAGTTCTGGCGGTTGCCGCGCCAGTTCTTGAGGTCGCCGGTGTCGTAGGCGATGTTCCAGTCCCCGGCGACGACGACCTCCCGCCCACCTGTGGCGGCCTTCGCCCGCAGCTCGACGAGGTAGGGCAGGAACGCGGCCATGAAGCGTTCCTTTTCGTGCTGGCGCTCGGTGCCGACGTCCCCGCTGGGCAGGTAGAGGCTCGCGACGACGACGTTCGGGAAGTGCACCTCGAGGTAGCGCCCGCTGTCCTCGAACTCGGGCTCCCCGAAGCCGACGCGGACCTCGCCGGGCTCGACGCGGCTGTACACGGAAACACCGTTGCGCCCTTTGACGGCCGACGGCGCGTGCACCGAGAACCACCCTTCGGGCTCGACGACCTCGGCGGGCAGCTGGCTCGCTTCGGCGCGCACCTCCTGACAGGCGACGACGTCGGCCTTCGTGGCGGCGAGCCACTCGACGAAGCCCTTTTTGGCGGCGGCGCGGAGGCCGTTGACGTTCACGGTGGAGACGGTCAGCACGCCGTGCACGCTACCGGCCGGGCCGGCGCGGGCAGCTTTGCCACACTGGGCTCCATGGGCGACGCGGCGAGCCGGCTGACGGTGCTGGGCAGTTGTGGCGCGTGGCCGGAGCCCGGCCGGGCCTGCGCCGGGTTCCTGCTCGCGCACGATGGCTTCCGCGTGCTCCTCGACCTCGGGTACGGGGCCGCGTCGCGGTTGTTCACGCACTGCCGCGACGGACTGCCCGGCGCGGTGGTGGTGACGCACGAGCATCCCGACCACTGCGCCGACGTCAGCGCGCTGGGGCGGGCGTGGCACTTCACGGTCCAGGCCGGCACGCCCTCGGCGAGGCTGCCGCTGCACTGCACAGCCGGCACGATCCGCCGGCTCGAGGCGATGGAGCCGCGCCCGCACCCGGCGACCCTGTTCGAGGTGCACGACCTCGCCGAGCCGGCCGACGTCGGGCCGTTCCGCATGACGCCGTACCCGCTGCCGCACCACCAGCCGAACTTCGGCGTGCGCCTCACCGCGCCCGGGCTGACGGTGGCCTACACGGGCGACACGGGACCGTCACCGCTGCTGGCCGAACTGGGCCGGGACGCGGACCTGTTCATCTGCGACGCCACCCTCCGCACCCCACCGCCGGAGGGAGAGCCCCGCTACCTGATGACCGCGGCGGAGGCAGGCCACTGGGCGGCGAAAGCCGGCGCACGCAGGCTCCTGCTCACCCACTTCTGGCCAGGCACCGACCGAGCGGCGGCCGTCGAGGAGGCACGCCACCGGTTCGGCGGTGAGGTCCTGGCCGCCGAGGAGGACCTCACGATCGCGCTCTGACCCCCGTCGGAGCGCGACCGCGAGACCCACCCGCCCGGCCCCCCTCGGATGGCAGCGCCGCCCGGCCGGACCCCTTCGGGTGGCAGCGCGCGGACGGCCCGGTGCCGGAGGCGGCCTTCCGAACGCAGCCGCCACGCTCCCGCGGCCGCCGAAGCCGACACCAAGGATCTCCCCTCGTGCCCGAACCCCCGTCCGAGCACGGTCCCCAGGCTCGATCCCCGCCGACCCGCACCACGCCACGCCACGCAAGCCACCCAGGGCCGCCCGGCCCGCGAGACTCCCCCTGGAGACCCCGCGGACACTCCGGACACCCCGGCCCGTGCCGCCATTCAGTTGTCGCCCGTCCCCGGACGTTCCCCTCCCTCCTGGGCAACCTCACGCCGCCCACCAGCGCTTTCCGACGTGATCAGTTCTAGCAGCACCCACCGACAAAAAAGGCGCCTTGACGCCTCAAGCTACGAACATTAGCTTTAAAGCTATGTAAAGTAACCACATGTCCCCCAGAGCCGGACTGACCACCGACGCCGTCGTCCAACTCGCCATGGCTGTCGTCGACGAGAGCGGACCCGGCTCGCTCACCCTCGCCAAGATCGCCGAACGCGCCGGTGTCGCCGCGCCGTCCCTCTACAAGCACGTCAAGAACCTCGCCGAACTCCGGCAGCTGATCGATCTCCGCGTCGTGCGGGAAATGGCCGAAACCCTCCGTGCCGCCGCCACCGGGCGCGAAGGCGGGGACGCCGTCGCCGCCGTCGCCGATGCCTACCGCGGCTACCTGCGGCGCCACCCGCACCGCACCGGCGCGCTGACCGCCGCTCCGGACCGTGGGGGCGCCGAACTCACCGCCGCGACCCACGCCGTGGCCGAAGTCGTCTTCGCCGTGCTGAGGCCGTTCGGCTTCGACCGCGCCCGAGCCGTCCACGCCACTCGCTGCATCCGCGCCGCCGTCCACGGCTTCGCCGGGCTCGAGGCTTCCGGCGGCTTCGGGCTCCCGGAAGACGTCGACGAAAGCTTCGAAGTGCTCAAGAAGATGCTGGTCCAGGGACTCACGAACTACTCGGAACAGGAAAAGGAATGACCTTCATCCTCGCCGTGCTCCTCTTCACCGTCGGGCTGGGCGTGCTCGACGCCCGCTTCCCCTGGACGGAGGCCCGCAGATGATCACCGGGCACTTCGGGCTGGCCGCCGCGGTCAAGGCGGGCCGGCCGGCCATCCCGATCTGGACACTCATGCTCGCCACCGCGTGGCTCGACGTCGTCTTCGTGCCGCTCTACCTCAGCGGCATCGAGACGATCGACGGCACGGGCTACGGCGGCGGCGTCATCCACGCCGACTACACGCACTCCCTCGTCGGGGCGCTCGTGCTCGCCGCCCTCTTCGGCGCCGTCGCGAGCCGGTGGCTCGGCCGCGAAGCCGGGCTGGTCCTCGGCGGTGTCGTGTTCTCGCACTGGCTGCTCGACCTCGTCGTGCACCGCGCCGACCTGCCGATCCTGCCCGGTAACGCGGGTGACCTGCCGACGTTCGGCTTCGGGCTCTGGCGGCTGCCGGTCGTCTCGGCCGTCGTCGAGCTGCTGATGCTGGCGATCGGGGTCGGCCTCTACTGGCGCGAAGCGGCGAAGCGCGACCCGAAGCGCGCACGCACGCTGGGCCTGTCGGCCGCGGCCTTCGGCGTCGTCACCCTCGCCGCCGATCTGCTCGGCGTCTGACGGCTCAGCAGGCGGAGCCGGCAACGGGCTGGGTGAAGGCAGCGGCCACCCACTTGTCGTCGGCCACCTTCCGGAAGCCGTTCTGCACGCCCGGCAGGGCATCGAACTGGGCGTCGCGCAGGTACTTGCCGACGATCTTGGCGTTGCCGTCCGCCGACTCGCGGGCGTTCAGCACGTCCGCGGTCACGGTCACCTTGCAGCCGGTGGCCGAAGCGCTCGAAGCCTGCTTGCCCGTGTTCATGGCGTAGACGATGACAATCAGGACGATGGCGCCCAAGACGATCAGAGTCTTCTTCGACATGCCTGCCTCCAACCCTCGAGCCCCGTCCCACGCCAAGGGTAGGCAATCCTTTACCCGCACCGACAGCGCCGGACGCAGCAACCACCCGGAGGCGCCAGCGGCGCACGCGCGAGGTGACAACGCGTGATCACGCGAAAGCCCCCTCCCCGGCGAACCGGGAAAGGGGGCTTTCGAAAACCGGAACTCAGCCCTGGGCGATCTTCTTCGCCAGGTTGTCGTCCAGCGTCGCGAGGAACTCCTCGGTCGTCTGGAACGGCTGGTCCTTGCTGATGAGCAGCGCGAGGTCCTTCGTCATCTGGCCGCTTTCGACGGTCTCGACGACGACCTGCTCCAGCGTGTTCGCGAAGCCGATCAGCTCCTGGTTGCCGTCCAGCTTGCCGCGGTGCTCGAGGCCGCGGGTCCAGGCGTAGATCGACGCGATCGGGTTCGTCGAGGTCGGCTTGCCCTGCTGGTGCTGGCGGTAGTGCCGGGTGACCGTGCCGTGCGCGGCCTCGGCCTCGACGGTCCGGCCGTCCGGGGTGCGCAGCACCGACGTCATCAGGCCGAGCGAGCCGAAGCCCTGCGCGACCGTGTCGGACTGGACGTCACCGTCGTAGTTCTTGCACGCCCAGACGTAGCCGCCCTCCCACTTCATCGCCGCGGCGACCATGTCGTCGATCAGGCGGTGCTCGTAGGAGATGCCCTTGGCGTCGAAGTCGGCCTTGAACTCGGCCTGGAAGATCTCCTCGAAGACGTCCTTGAACTGGCCGTCGTAGGCCTTGAGGATCGTGTTCTTGGTGGAGAGGTAGACCGGCAGGCCGCGGTCGAGGCCGTACTGCAGCGACGCGCGCGCGAAGTCCTCGATCGACTTCTTGTAGTTGTACATCCCCATGGCGACGCCGCCGCCCTCGGGGAACTTCGCGACCTCGAACTCCATCGGCTCGGAGCCGTCGTCCGGGGTGTAGCTGATGGTCAGCGTGCCCGGGCCGGGGACCTTGAAGTTGGTCGCCTTGTACTGGTCGCCGTGCGCGTGCCTGCCGATGATGATCGGCTTCGTCCACGTCGGCACCAGGCGCGGGATGTTCTGGATGACGATCGGCTCGCGGAAGATCACGCCGCCGAGGATGTTGCGGATCGTCCCGTTCGGGGACAGCCACATCTTCTTGAGGCCGAACTCTTCGACGCGTGCCTCGTCGGGGGTGATCGTGGCGCACTTGACGCCCACGCCGTGCTTCTTGATCGCGTTCGCGGAGTCGATCGTGACCTGGTCGTCGGTGCGGTCCCGCTCCTCGATACCCAGGTCGTAGTAGTCCAGGTTCACGTCCAGGTACGGGTGGATCAGCTTGTCCTTGATGAACTGCCAAATGATGCGGGTCATCTCATCGCCGTCGAGTTCGACGACGGTGCCCTGGACCTTGATCTTGGCCATGAGCAGCGGTGCTCCTTCCGCGGATCTTCGCGTTGCTTCATACGTCTCGCCGGTAGCGGTACAAGCGTACTGCTTGACGGAGCTGGATGGTTCCAGTAGTGGTCGGCATCAAGTCTCCACCCGCCGTTTGTGGCACGGATCACCGGGCGGGAACCCGCCGGTCAGCCGATCCGACCGCTCACCGAGCAGCGCTCGCGCCCGGCGGTGAACCAGGGCACGATGCCACCCGTGAAACCACAATGAGGGAGGTGACGGCCGTGACGACTCATCGGTACGCCGACCACGAAGAAGACTACGAGGGTTACGAGGAGTACGAGGAGTACGAGGAGCCCGCCGAAGCACTCGCCGAGCGGCCGCGCCGAGGCCCCTCGCACGTCGTCAGCGCGCTCGGCGGGATCGTGCTCACCCCGGTCGCCCTCGGCCTCGTGAGCTGGGGCGGCTTCCGCCAGCAGCAGCTCGTCCAGGCCACGCTCAGCACCAACCGCGACTCGCTCGGCATCGCGCTGCTGGCCGGTGGGGCAATCCTGCTGCTCGTCGTCGCCGCGCTCGGCGCGTTGTCGGCGGTCGGCCCGATCCTGGGCGGCCTGATCTACGGTGTGCTGCCCGGTGTCGCCGCGATGGCCGTGCCCGAATGGGGTTTCCGGCTGGTGAACATGATGCCGAAGAGCGACATCGCGTACGGCGTCATGGACTTCCTCTTCATCGGCGGCCTGCTCGGCGTGGGCTTCCTGCTCGTCGGCAGCGGACTGGCCAATGCACTGGTCCGGCGGCGCCGCGAAGCCTGACGCGCGCCGGTGGCATCATCGGCGGATGGGACTGTTCACCGTCGCGGAGGCACGCGACGAACTGACGCGCCTGCGGCCGGTCCTCGACGAACTCGTGCGCGTCCGTGCCGACGCCGCCGAGCTGGCGGCGTCACTGCGGCCGGGCGGCCGGGCCACCGAACTGGGCGGATTGCCCGAATGGAAGGCCGCGCAGGCCCGCCTCGACGACCTGATGACGACGGTGCAGCGCACCGGCGCCGAGCTCAAGGGGTTCGCGCCGCTGCTGATCGACTTCCCGGCCGAGCTCGACGGCACCGACGTACTCCTGTGCTGGCTCGAAGGCGACCGCGACCTGGGCTGGTACCACCGCACCGACCTGGGGTTCGCGGGTCGTCGTCCACTGAAAATCCCTGGCCTCCCCGGCTACGTTGGGTCCGTGAGCGACGAATCCCGGGCCGCCTTCTTCGACGGCACCGCCGAGCACTACGACGAAGACACCTTTCACGCATCCGTGGCGGAAGCCCTGGTCGAGCCGCTCCCCGGCGCTCCCGGACTCGTCCTCGACGTCGCCACCGGGACGGGCTTCGCGGCGTACGCGGCGCTACAGCTGAAGCCGGCGCGCGTGCTGGCTGTCGACTTGTCGCCGGCCATGCTCGCGCGGGCCGAGGCGAAAGCGCCCGCGCAGGATCCGGACGGGCGGATCGAATGGCGGGTCGGGCCGGCGGTGCCGATGCCGGTCGAGGACCACTCAGCGGACGTCGTGCTGTGCGCGTCCTCCCTGCACTTCCTGGGCGCGGTGGCGTTCGCCGACTGGTTACGAGTGCTGAAACCGGGCGGACGGCTGGCGTTTTCGGTGGTGTCCGGGGCGCGCTTCAAGCCGTCCGGGCCGTTCGCCGAGTTCGTACCGGGGGACCTGTCCTTCCCGACCGGCGAGGCCGGCGCCGCGGCGCTGGCCTCGTCGGCGGGCTTCGTGGACGCTTCGGCGCGGACGTTCACCGCCGACGGCGGGGGCCGGATCCGCAGCGTCTTCCTGGTGCACGCGACAGCGCCGTGACTCAGGCGGTGCAGGGCACCGGGGCAGGGTGCTGCTCAGCGGTGCAGCGACGCTCCCTTGAGGATCTTGTCCACGGCGTTCTTCGGGCCGTGCACCGCCATCCCGGCCAGCGCCAGCTTCTCCCCCGGCACCGCGCGCACCGCCGCCCGGTTGTCGGCGTCGTTGCCGGTGTGGAACAGCTCGTCGGTGAAGATCGAAAACCGCAGCCCGCGGCCCAGCGCGCGGCCGTGGGCCGCGGTCAGGACGTCCGCCGTGCCGGAGAAGACCATGATCGGCTGGCCGAACATCGGCAGGTACTGCGTGCCGTCGGCGTCTTCGTAGGGCTCGCCCATCAGCTCCGGGGTCACGTGGGCGATCCCGCTCACCAGGAACGCGGTGACGTTCAGCCGCTGCCAGGACGCCAGGTCGTCGCGGAGCAGGACGGCGATCTTCGTGTCGAAGGAACTCATGCCGGAAGACTCGCCCGGCCGCGACGCCCGTGTCTTGTACGTTCTTGACATGGAGGCGCGCGTTTCGGCTTGGCGGCCGGCGGTCCCGGGGATCGCCGAGGTCTTCCACGCGCGCTTCACCACGCACGCCTACCCGCTGCACACGCACGACACGTGGACGTTGCTGATCGTCGACGACGGCGTCATCCGCTACGACCTGGACCGCCACCACCACGGCGCGCTCGGCCCGGCCGTGACGCTGCTGCCGCCGAACGTCGCCCACGACGGACGGGCCGCGACCAGCCACGGCTTCCGCAAGCGCGTGCTCTACCTGGACACGTCGGTGCTGGGCGACGACCTGATCGGCGCGGCGGTCGACCGCCCGAGCCTCGCCGACGGCGTCCTGCGCACCCGCATCCACCAGCTCCACGAGTCCCTCGCCGAACCCGGTGACGCGCTGGAAGCCGAAAGCCGGCTCGTGCTGGTCGCCGACCGGCTGCGCACCCACCTCGGGCGGACGGCGGCGCACGAACCGAAGCGCGGGCTGGCCGACGACCTCCGGGACCTCCTCGACGCCCGCCTGCCGGAAGCGGTCACGCTCGCCGAAGCCGCCGAGACGCTCGGCGCGCACCCCGCGTACCTCGTCCGCTGCTTCGGGTCCCGGTTCGGCCTGCCACCGCACCGCTACCTGACCGGCCGCCGGGTCGACCGGGCACGCCGGCTGCTGCTCGGCGGCACCCCGGCCGCCGAAGTGGCGGCCGCGGCCGGGTTCACCGACCAGGCCCACCTGACGCGGCACTTCAAGCGGTACCTGGGCACGACGCCCGCGCGCTACGCGAAAACCCGGTGACGGCGTCGTTACGATCCGGAGATGGGGTTCCTCGCCAGGATCGGCGGCCTGCGGTTCGCGGTCACCGTCCTCACCGGCATGACCGCGCTCCAGATGGCGCTCATCGCGTTCGGCAACATCACCGACTTCGGCACGAACCAGGCTTTCGTCCAGCACGTGCTCGCGATGGACACGACGTTCCGCTCCCCGGACATGATGTGGCGCGCGATCACCGGGCCGGGTCTGCAGAACACCGCGTACGTGGTGATCATCGCGTGGGAGACGCTGACGGCGCTGGTGCTGATCGCGGCGTTCGTCGCGTGGCTCCGCGGGAGCACGGCGGCCAGGCGGCTGTCGACGCTCGGCTGGGTGATGTGGGTGCTGCTGTTCGGCGTCGGCTTCCTCGCCATCGGCGGCGAGTGGTTCCAGATGTGGCAGTCGGAGAAGTGGAACGGGCTGCAGCCGGCGTTGCAGAACTTCCTGATCGCGACGGTGGCGCTGGTTGTCGCCCACTTGCCGGGGGCGGCTACAGAGCCTTCGCCGCCGCCTTCTCGGCCTTCTTGAACGCCCGGACCTCCTGCAGCGTCTTCGGGCTCACGACGTCCGCGATCGAGCGACGTGATCCGCGGTCGCCGTACGCGCCCGCTGCCTCGCGCCAGCCCTTCGGGCGAACGCCGTACTGCTTGCCCAGCAGGGCCAGGAAGATCTTCGCCTTCTGCTCGCCGTAGCCGGGCAGAGCCTTCAGGCGCTTCAGCACCTCCGCGCCGTCGGGCTTGGGGCGGCCGGCGGTCCAGATCGCCTCGGCATCGCCGTCGTAGTGCTCGACGATGTGCCGGCAGAGCCCCTGGACGCGGCGCGCCATCGAGCCGCCGTAGCGGTGGATCGCCGGCGGCGTCACGCACAGCTGGACGAACTCCTCCGGATCCGCCTCGGCGATCTTGCGGACGTCGAAGCCGTCCATCCGGTCGGCGATCTTGCGCGGCCCGATGAAGGCGACCTCCATCGGGATCTGCTGGTCGAGCAGCATGCCGACGAGCAGCGCCACCGGGTCCTCGCTGAGCAGCCGATCGGCCACTTCCTGACCGGTCAGGTGCAGTTCACGCGTCATGCGCGCCATCTTGGCAGGCCGGGCCCGGCCGCGGGACTTCCGGCGTGCCCGACTGCGCTCAGCCGACGGCGACCGGCTCCCGAGGCTCGCGGACCCGCCCCCACGCCGAGCCCACCAGCAGCAGGGCCACGAGGGTCAGCGCGGCCGCGATCTCGGGCAGCAGCAGCGGGCCACCCGAAGCGAGCACCGCTCCCCCGACGACGCCGGACAGGCCGACGCCGAGGTAGATCGCGGACGCGTTGAGCGAGAGCACCAGCCCGGCGTGGCCCGGGGCCAGCTCGATCAGGCGGTGCTGCACCGGCGGGTTGAACGACCACGTGGCCAGTCCCCACACGAACAGCGAGATCCCGGCGGCGATCGGTGTCACCGTCGTCAGCGGCAGCAACGCCAGCACGGCGGTGATGACCACGGTGACGACGAGCAGCGGCGTCCGCGAGCCCCAGCGGTCGGTCGCCCGGCCGCCCGCGAAGTTGCCGATCGCGCCGCCGACGCCGTAGCAGAAGAGCAGCACCGTCACCGTGGTGCCGTGCACGCCGGCGGTGGCGGCCAGCAGCGGTGACACGAACGTGTAGACCATGAACGCGGCCAGGCAGGCGAGCACCGTCGTGGCCAGCATGACCAGCACCCGCGGGTCGCGGCCCGCGGCGAACCGCTCGGCGAGCCCGACCCGCGGTGGCGCGGCGACCGTGGGCAGCGCCAGCCGCACGGCCAGCGCGCTCGCCAGCGAGAACGCGGCGACCAGCGCGAACGCCGGCCGGTAGCCGAGGTGCTGCGAGATGAGACTGCCGAGCGGGACGCCGAAGATGAGCGCCACCGTCAGGCCGCCGAACACCAGCGCGACGGCGCGGCCCCGGCGCTCGGGGGCGGTCAGCTCGGCCGCCACGGCGCTCGCCGCGGGCGTGAACACCGCGGCGCCGACCGCGGTCACCACCCGGGCGACCAGCAGGGAGCCGTAGCCGGGCGCGAGCGCGGCGAACAGGTTGCCTGCGCCGGTGACGGCGAGCGCGGCGACCAGCAGCGTCCGGCGTTCCCAGGTGCCGGTGGCGGCGGCGAACAGCGGCGAGCCGATCGCGTACGCGATGGCGAACGCGGTCACGAGCTGCGCCGCGGCCGTGGCCGAGACGTGCAGCTCGCCGGTCAGCGCGGGCAGCAGCCCGGCGACGATGTAACCGCTGGTCCCGACGCCGAAAGCGCCGAAGGCGAGTACCGAGATCCTCGAAGGAGCGGGTGCGGACATGGGCTGAGCCCCCAAGCGACGCAGGGATTGGTTCGACGAACGTCGTAGTTCGACAGTCACCGTACTACGCCGCCGCCGCAATTTCGACCGGCGTCGTACAATGGACGCATGGCCAAGCACGGGACCCTGCCGCCGCTCTACTACCCGGCCCAGGAGGAGATCACCGTCGAAGGCGTGCTTCGCGCCCTCGCCGACCCGGTACGGCTGGCCATCGTCCGCCAGCTCGCGGCCAGCGATCGGGAAATCTCGTGCAGTGGCCTGACCGTCCCGGTGACGAAGTCCACAATCACCCACCACCTGAGCATCCTGCGCCAGGCCGGTGTCGTGGCCGGCCGCCAGGAAGGCACGACGCGGTTCAACTCGTTGCGCCGCACCGATCTCGACACCCTGTTCCCGGGCCTCCTGGACGGCGTTCTGGCGGCTCCGCGCTGATCGCCGCGTTACGGTGTGGATCGTCACCCGATATCGGGATGACAACCGCCCCCCTCGCTTGTTGGACTGGGACGTAGGCAGCTCACGGCGCTGGGGCCGATCGGCTGCCTTCTTTTCTGTCCGTCGACTGAACCGATCCAGAAGACCGGCTCAGTAATCGTTTACCCACCTTGGAAGGAGTGCCGTGCCCGTCGCGCTGCTCGCGCTCGCCATCGGAGCCTTCGGCATCGGGACCACCGAGTTCGTCATGATGGGCGTGCTGCCCCAGGCGGCCGCCGACTTCGGCGTCGACATCCCGACCGCCGGCTACCTCATCTCCGGTTACGCCCTCGGCGTCGTCATCGGCGCCCCCCTGCTCACGGCAGCCGCGGTGCGGCTGCCGCGCAAGACCATGCTGCTGGCCATGATGGGCCTGTTCACGCTGGGCAACGCCCTCTTCGCGCTGTCGCCAAACCAGGAGTTCGGCGTCGCGTTCCGGTTCCTGGCCGGCCTGCCCCACGGCGCGTTCTTCGGCGCCGGCGCCGTCGTCGCCTCCGGCCTCGTCGGCCCCGGCCAGCGCGCCAAGGCCGTGTCGATGATGTTCCTCGGCCTGACCCTGGCGAACGTCATCGGCGTGCCGCTGGGCACGCTGCTCGGCCAGCGGGTCGGCTGGCGCGCCACGTTCGGCGTCGTCGCCGTGATCGGCCTGGTCGCCGCCGCCGCCATCGCGAAGCTGGTGCCGCACCAGGGCAAGCCCGCCGAGGCGTCGCTGCGCACCGAACTCGGCGCGTTCAAGCGGCCCCAGGTCCACCTCGCGCTGGCGATCGTCACGTTCGGGCTCGGCGGCGTGTTCGCCTGCCTGTCCTACATCACGCCGATGCTGACCGACGTCGCCGGCTACTCGCCGTCGAACGTCACCCTGCTGCTTTCGCTGGCCGGGGTCGGCATGACGATCGGCAACCTGCTCGGCGGCCGGCTGGCCGACCGGGCGCTGATGCCGGGCCTCTACATCGCCCTGCTGGCGCTGGCGTCGGTGCTGGGCATCTTCACCATCACGGCGCAGGGCAAGGTCGGGGCCGCGATCACGATCTTCTTCGTCGGCGTCGCCGGCTTCATGATCGGCCCGATGATGCAGGCGCGGATCATGGAAAAGGCGGGCGGCACTCCGTCCCTGGTGTCGGCCGCCGTCCAGTCCGCGTTCAACATCGCCAACTCGATCGGTGCCTACCTCGGCGGCCTGGTCATCGCCGGCGGCCTCGGCCTGGTCGCCCCCAACTGGGTCGGCGCCCTGCTCGCGGTCTTCGGGCTCACGCTGGCGATCGTGTCGGGCACTTTGGACCGTCGCGAAGCCCGCGCCGAACGACGCGAACTCGCCCTGGCTTCCTGACAGCCACTCCCAAAAGCGGCACTTTCACGTGAAAGTGCCGCTTTTGGCGGTCGTTCAGGAGGAGCCGAACGGGCCGCCGATGATCGTCAACGCGACGAACAGGACGGCCGCCGCGAGCGCGGTGAAGGTCACGATGTCCACGACCTTGCCGCGGATCGCGAGCAGGCCGGCCCCGGCGGCCGGCAGGACCGCCCGCAGCACCGCGGCGAGGAGGAGCGCGGCGCCGATCAGCGCCGTGCCCTCCCGCCAGTGGTACTGGAAGATCCGCAGGGCGGCGACGGCCACCACCAGCAGCACTGCCGTGAACGGCAGCTGGGTGAACCGGCCCTGCTTGCGCCGGCGGTCCGACAGGTCCCGCCGGTCTTCGGTCATCGTCATCGATCCCGGACCGCGCGTTCCGCCGCCTCGACGACGTTGCTGACGAGCATCGCCCGGGTCATCGGGCCCACCCCGCCCGGGTTCGGCGAGATCCAGCCGGCCACCTCGGCCACGTCCGGGTGAACATCGCCGGTGAGCTTCCCGTCCACGTGGGACACACCGACGTCGAGCACCGCGGCGCCCGGGGCGACCATGTCCGGCGTGATGATCCCGGGCACGCCGGCCGCGGCGACCACGACGTCGGCGCGGCGGACCTCGGCGGCGAGGTCGCGGGTGCCGGTGTGGCACAAGGTGACGGTGGCGTTTTCGCTGCGCCGGGTCAGCAGCAGGCCCAGCGTGCGGCCGACGGTGATGCCGCGGCCGACCACGGTGACGTGCGCGCCGTTCAGCTCGACGCCGTGGCGCTTGAGCAGCTCGATGATCCCGTACGGCGTGCACGGCAGCGCGCCGCGCTGGCCCAGCACGAGCCGGCCGAGGCTGACCGGCGCGAGGCCGTCGGCGTCCTTCTCCGGGTCGATCCGCTCGAGCACGCGGTTCGCGTCGAGGTGCTTCGGCAGCGGGAGCTGCACGATGTAGCCGTGGCAGGCCGGGTCGGCGTTCAGCTCGTCGATGACGGCTTCGAGCTTCTCCTGGGTGATGTCGGCCGGCAGGTCGCGGCGGATCGAGTTGATCCCGATCTTGCCGCTGTCGGCGTGCTTCATCCGCACGTACGAGTGCGAGCCCGGGTCGTCGCCGACCAGGACGGTGCCCAGGCCCGGCGTCACCCCCTTCGCGGCCAGAGCCGCGACGCGGGGCTCGAGCTCCGCGAAAATGGCGTTCTTGGTGGCCTTGCCGTCGAGAATCTTCGCCGTCACGGGCCCCATTCTGGCAAAGCGGCCTCCGCGCGTCGCTTCCAGGCGCGGATGGTCGCAGCCCGTAGACTGGCCGCTACCCCACACGGTCCACTCGCGACGATGCCCGCGATCAACCTGTGATCTACCGCACGTCGCATCATCCGAGGTCAGGCCGTGTGTCACCGGGTGGCCGAGCGGCAAAACCCACATGCGGGGTGCACTCGCGCGCGCGAACAGTCAAAATGTCTCCGTGGCACAACCGACGACGCAGCTGAACGCGACCGAGCAGGACACCCTGGTCAAGCAGATCGGACTTGCCCTGCTCCGTGCCGCCCCGCGCGACTGGCGCAAGGTCACCGCGGAGTACCGAGCCGTCGGGAGGTACCACGAGCTGACCGGCGAGATCGTGACCGAGGACGGCACGGTGCACGAGTGGCTCGCCACTCACGACATCGCGACCCTGTTCGGCAGGCTCCGCGGCGGCATGTACCGCGACGGCCGCGGGACGTGGTTCAACGCGCGCTACCAGCTGGATCACCCCTCCAGTTACAACCTCGAGTACAACCGCGACGAGCCGGTGTGGAACCTCGCGCCGCCACCGCAGGCCTACTCCGACGAGCTGCGGATGTTCCCGCGCACCGAGGAGAACGTGCCCGAATGGCTGATCCGGCGGATGTCCGGGCTCGGCCCGGAACACCCGGGGCCGCACTTCCGGATCGCCCGGATCTTCGACACCGTCGGCCCGGCGGGCCGCCCGGTGATCAACCGCCCCGACCTCGAGGTCGAGGAGCAGGACCGGCTGCTGGAGTACCTGGAGAACGCGCCGCTGGTGGTGCCGGAGCGCGGCTACGACATCGACCGGCTGGCCGCGACGCCGGAGGCCACCGTCCCGGTCGCCTTCCACAGCGACGGCCAGTGGATCTGGCCCGCCGCCGTCAACTTCTACCTGCACAAGTACGGCGTTTCGCCCGAACCGGACCTGGTGGAGCACGTCCGCGCGGTCGGCTTCACTCGGCCACCCGTGGACGAACCGACGCTGCAGGCCGCCGCCGCGTACCTGACCCGCGGCAACCAGCCACCGCCGCCGCAGCAGCGCCCGGCCGGGCCGCCGCCCCAGGGCCCGCCGCCCCAGCAGCCGATGCCGCCGCAGCAGCAGGCCCCGGTCGGCCCGCCGCCTGGCGCGGCCCCGCCCATCGCGCCGCTGCAACCGCCCGTGCCGGTGGAGGCGCCGCTCTCGGTGCACGCCCCCGCCGAGCCGGAGGCGCCGGCCGAAGAGCACGAATACGCCCCAGAGGCCGAGTACGCCGAAGAGGGCTACGACGACCAGGAGTTCGACGACCGCTTCGCCGAGGAGGACCACCAGTACGGCGAAGGCGAGTACGCCCAGCAGCCGGACCACGCGGCCGGGGCGAACGGCTCGTCGCCGGAGCCGGGCCGGGTGCCCGACCTCGAGGAGACCGCGGAGTACGTCCCCGACCAGCCGATCGGCGACGGCCCCGAGCCGCCGCGGGACGGCCAGCCCTTCCTGCGGCGCGAAGACGAGCACGCCGCGTTCCAGCCCCCGCGGGAGGACGAGCACGCCTTCCAGCCCGGCCAGGCGGCCGAGCAGCAGGCGTTCGAGCCGGGCCTGCCGCGGCACGACGAGGAACCGGCCGCCCACCACGAGGACGAGCCGTCGCACGCGGCGTTCGGCGCGGGTCCGGCCGGACCGGACGACGAGTCCGGCCACGCCGCGTTCGACACCGGACAGGCGGACGAACCGGCGCACGCCTACCAGCCCGGCCAGCCACCACGGCACGACGACGAACCGGCGCACGCCGCCTTCCAGCCGCCGCGGCACGAGGACGACGCACCGCACGCGTTCCAGGCCCCCGGCCAGCCGCCGCGGCACGAAGACGACGCACCGCCGGCCTTCCAGCCCCTGCGGCACGAAAGCGAAGCGCCGCATGCGTTCCAGGCGCCCGGCCAGCCGCCGCGGCACGAAGACGACGCACCGCACGCCTTCCAGCCCCCCGGGCAGCCCCCGCGCCACGAAAACGAAGCGCCGCACGCCTTCCAGCCCCCAGGTCAGCCGTCCCGGCGTGGGGAGCAGCCCGCGTTCGACCCGGGCCCGCCGACCATGATCACCCAGCCCGAGGTGCCCGGCGTGCTGCCGGTGCCGGATCCGCCGGCCCCCCAGCCCGCCGCCCAGGCGGAGCCGGCCGGTCCGCCGCCGCAGGCACCCCGGCCGGGGCGCCGGGCGCTGCGCCGCGAGACGCCGGACCACCCGGTGCTCGCCGGGCTGCAGGCCAAACTGGACGAGCTCGACGTGCCCGAAAGCGGCTACAAGCTGGGCGAACCCGCCGAACACGGGTGGAGCGTCGAAGAGGTCGAGGACGGCTGGCGCGTCGGCTGGTACGACGGCAAGCTCAGCAATCCCGCGGTGTTCGGCGACGCCGAGGACGCCGCCGCGTTCATGCTCGGCAAGCTGCTGCTCAACCCGGAGGGCCACGTGCCCGCCGAGGAGCCCCCGGCGCCGGAACCGGAGCCCGAACCCGAGCCGGAACCGGCACCGCAGCGGGTCGTCGCGACGCTGTCGCCCGAGGTCGCGACCGGCTCGTACCCGGTCCGCAAGCCCGAGCCGGTGCCGCCGCAGGAACAGACGGCGTTCACCAGCGCGGCCGAGCTGTTCGGCGACCTCGAGGACGAAGACGAGCCGCCGGCACCGCCGCGCCAGCCGGCGCCGCCCGCCCCGGCCCCGGCCGGGCCGCCCCCGCAGGCTCTGCAGCAAGCCGGGTCGCTGCCGCCGGCGCCGCCCCGGCGCGAGCCGCCGTCGGCTCCGACCGTCCTGGCCCCGGCGCCGCAGGGCGTGCTGCCGGTCCCGCCCGCGCCGCCGCGCCGGGAGGACGTGGCCCGTCCGGCGGTCAACGGCGGAGGCGGCGGAGGCCAGCAGCAGTGGCCGATCGGGCCGATGGCCGGCGAGCCGCCGCTGACGCTGTTCCGCGGCAAGGAGCTGCGCGAGCTGCCCGCGGGCAGCGAACTGGACCGCTTCGGCGGTCCGAACGGCAACCTGACGTACGCGGCGGGCACGCCGTTCGCCGAGCGATCGCTGGTGCCGGAGTGGGTCAACCGCCCGTACCACGTCTACCGGGTGCAGCGGCCGCTGGAGGCGCTGGCCGGTGTCGCGATCCCGTGGTTCAACCAGCCGGGCGGCGGGGCGGCGTACCTGCTGCCGGCGTCGATCGAGGATCTCGTGGCCGAGGGCGACCTGATCGAGCTCGACCCGGGCGAACCCCCGATCGACTGAGTGCTCGCGAAGGCCCCGGCAGCGCGCTGCCGGGGCCTTCGTGGTTTCAGCGGATGATCAGGCCGTGCGCGGCGGCGAAGGCGATCGCCGTTTCGACGTCGACCTCCGCACCCCGCAGATCGGCCTGCACCAGGGCGTTCGCGTCGAGGCGCGCACCACGCAGGTCGGCGCCCTCGAGCTTCGCCCCCTGCAGGCGGGCGCCGGTCAGATCACTGCCGCGCAGGTCGGCGCCGGTGAGGTCGGCTTCGGTCAGGTTGGCTTCCCGCAGCCGCAGCCCGGACAGCCCGAGCCGGCGCAGCCGCGCCTTCGCCAGCGACGCCAGGGAGAGATCGCACTCGGTGAGCGCGATCCCGCCGAACCCGCTTTCGGTGAACGACGTCCCCAGCAGCGAACACGACGTCCAGCGGCTCTCCGCGAGCACCGTCCGGTCGAAGGTGCACGACCGGAACGCCGACGCGTCGTGCCGGGAGCGCGACAGATCGGCCCGGCTGAACACGCAGTCGTCGAAGGTGCAGCCTCGGGTCCGCAGCCCGCTCAGGTCGGCTCCGGTGAAGTCGCAGCCGGTGAACCGCCGCTTTTCCCACCATTGTCCGGACAACACCGCTTCGCGGTAGTCCTCCCCGGTCTCCAGCACGGCCCCCAGGGTGCCACACCGGCCGGAGCGGCCCGCATCCGTCCACTATGGACGGGGCGGGACCAGCTCGGCCCCCTGGACGTAGGCCATCGCCTCGACGTACTCGGGCAGCTGCGCGCGGCGCGCCAGCTCGGCTTCGTCCAGGTCCTCCAACCGTGTCTGGATCCACCACAGGTTGCCGAAGGGGTCGCGTACCCGGCCGACGCGGTCGCCGAAGAAGAGCACGGTCTGGCGCGTCACCTCGGTGGCACCGGCTTCGATCGCGCGCCGCTGGGTCTCTTCGCTGTCCGGCACGTAGAGCCGCAGGAAGGCCGGGGTGGCGGCCCAGCCGTCCGGGGAGTCGAACGCCATCACGACGGCGTCGCCGATGCGCACTTCCGCGTGCCCGATCTTCCCGTCCTCGCCGACAACCCGGGCCAGCTCCTCGGCGCCGAAGGCCCGTTTCAAGAAGCCGAGCAGACCGTCGGTGTCGCGGCCGATGATCCACGGGGTGACCGTCGTGTAGCCGTCGGGAACGGGGTTGACCATGTTTCCTCCTCGGTTCGTCGCCTCGAACCTAGAACCGAAATAGGTCAGGAACTGACCGTCAGCCGGAAATGCGCGTGCTCCGGTTGAGGCCTCCGCTAACGTGACCGGATGCCCGACGAGCACTACACCGACGCCGACCTCGCCGCGCTCTACGACGCGATGAACCCACGGGAGAGCAGCGGCGACTTCGAGTTCTACCTGCCGATGATCATGGCCGCGGAGGCTGTCCTCGACGTCGGCTGCGGTACCGGCTCCCTGCTGCACTGGGCGCGGGAATCCGGCCACGAAGGACGGCTCGTCGGGCTCGACCCGGCCGAGGGCATGCTCGCCCAAGCCCGCCGCCGGGACGACGTCGAGTGGGTGCACGGCGATTTGTCGACCGCTTCTTGGGACGGCGAGTTCGACTTCGCCGTGATGACCGGGCACGCGTTCCAGGTGCTGCTGACCGACGACGAGCTGCGCACGGCGTTCGCGGCGGTCCACCGCGCGCTGAAGCCGGGCGGCCGGTTCGGCTTCGACACGCGCAACCCGGCCGCCCGCGGCTGGGAGCGCTGGACACCGGAGAACGTCTGGGAAGCCGGCGAGATCCGCTCGTGGAACGACGCCGGCCCGTTCGAGAACGGGTACGTCACCTTCAAGACCACGTACGAGAGCCCGAACTGGGACGCGCCGCAGTACAGCGAGAGCACCTTGCGCTTCCTCGACGTCGCCTCGCTGAACGGGTTCGTCGCGGAAGCCGGGCTGGTGGTCGACGAGCAGTACGGCTACTGGGACCGCACCCCGGTGACGGACACCAGCCCGGAAATCGTCACGATCGTCCGGCGTCCCCTCACCTGAAGTCCCGCGACTTCGCCTTGATGCGCATCGGCAGCGGCTCGACGCGGTGCGCGAGGACGCTGACCACGCCGTCGGCCTTCTCCACCACGCCGCGGATGAGCAGCGCCGGGCTGCCGCGCGCGACGCGGTGGTAGCGCTGCCAGAGGCCGAGCGTGCAGATCACGTTGACCATCCCCGTTTCGTCCTCGATGTTGAGGAAGGTGACACCGCCCGCGGTGGCGGGGCGCTGGCGGTGCGTGACCGCGCCGCCGATCAGCACGCGCGCGCCGTCGTCGAGGTCGGCCAGGCCGCTCGCCGGGACGACGCCGAGCTCGTCGAGCCGGTCGCGGATGAACTCGGTCGGGTAGCTGTCCGGCGACACCCCGGTGGCCCAGACGTCCGCCGCCGCGACGTCGAGCCCGTCCATCCCGGGCAGCACCGGCGCCGGCCCGCCGACCAGGCCGGGCAGCGTCTCCGGGCGCTCCCCGGCCACGGCGCCCGCCGTCCACAGCGCCTGACGGCGATCACCGCCGAAGCCGGCGAACGCACCGGCCGTGGCCAGCGCCTCGATCTGGGGCGTGGTCAGCCGCACGCGGCGGGCGACGTCGGCCATGTCGCGGTACTCGCCGTTGTCCGCCCGCTCGGCCACAATGCGTTTTGCGACGTCTTCGCCGATCTTCCGCACGGTGCTCAGCCCGGTACGGACGGCGTGCAGCTTTCCCTTGTCCGGCAACGCTTCCAGCGTCGCGTGCGGCAGGCTTCGGTTGATGTCCGGGCCGTGCACGGTGACGCCGTGGCGCCGCGCGTCGGCGACCAGCGACTGCGGTGAGTAGAACCCCATCGGCTGCGCGCGCAGCAAGCCCGCCAGGAACGCGTCCGGGTGGTAGAACTTGAAGTACGCGCTCGAAAAGACCAGGTGCGCGAAGCTCAGCGCGTGACTCTCCGGGAAGCCGAAGTTCGCGAAGGCCTTGAGCTTCAGGAAGATCTTCTGCGCGAGCTCGTCGTCGACCCCGTTCGAAGCGGCCCCTTCGAGGAACCGCTGCCGCAGCCGGTCCATCTTCCGGTCCGACCGCTTCGACCCCATCGCGTGCCGCAGCTGGTCGGCCTCCGCCGCGGTGAAGTTCGCGACGTCCAGCGCGATCTGCATCATCTGCTCCTGGAACAGCGGCACGCCCTTGGTCTTGTGCAGCGCCTTCTCCAGCAGCGGGTGGTCGTAGGTCCACTTCTCGCGGCCCTGCTTGCGGCGGATGTACGGGTGCACCGAGCCGCCCTGGATCGGGCCGGGCCGGATCAGCGCGACCTCGACGGCGAGGTCGTAGAACTCGCGGGGCTGCAGCCGCGGCAGCGTCGCCAGCTGGGCCCGGCTCTCCACCTGGAACACGCCGATCGCGTCGGCGCGGCACAGCATGTCGTAGATCTTCTGATCGGCGAGGTCGAGTTCGGCGAGGTCGACGCGCTCGCCCTTGTACTCCTCGACGAGGTCGATCATGTAGTGCAGCGCGGAGAGCATGCCGAGGCCGAGCAGGTCGAACTTGACCAGCCCGGCGGCGGCGCAGTCCTCCTTCTCCCACTGGATCACGCTGCGGCCGGCCATCCGGGCCCACTCGACCGGCACGACCTGGCTCACCGGCTCCCGGCACATGACCATCCCGCCGGAGTGGATGCCCAGGTGCCGCGGGAAGTCCTCGAGCGCGAAGGCGAGCTGCACGACGTCGTCCGGGATGTCGTGGTCGTGGTCCTTTTCGGTGCTGCGCAACGAGCCCCAGCGGTCGATCTGCTTGCTCCAGGCGTCCTGCTGGCCCGGTGAGTAGCCGAGGGCACGGGCGGCGTCGCGGACGGCGGACCGGGCGCGGTAGGTGATCACGTTCGCGACCTGGGCGGTTCTCAGGCGGCCGTGTTTGCGGAAGACGTACTGGATGGCCTCTTCGCGGCGGTCGGACTCGATGTCGAGGTCGATGTCGGGGTAGCCGTCCCGGTCCGGGGCGAGGAAGCGTTCGAAGAGCAGTTCGTAGGCGACGGAGTCGACCTTCGTGATGCCGAGCGCGTAGCAGACGGCCGAGTTCGCGGCCGAACCGCGACCCTGGCACAGGATGCCGTTGTCGCGGCAGAACCGGACGATGTCCCAGACGATCAGGAAGTAGCCGGGGAAGCCCAGCTCTTCGATGATGGCGAGCTCGTGTTCGACCTGCGCCTTCGCCTTGTCTTCGTGGGCTTTGCCGGCGAAGCGTTCCTCGGCGCCTTCCTCGGTGAGCTCGCGGAGGTAGGTCGTTTCGGTGTGGCCGTCGGGGACGTCGAAGGGCGGCAGCTCGGGAGCGATCAGCTTCAGCGGGAACGCGCATTCCATGCCCAGCAGCGCACTGCGCCGGACCGCACCGGGGTACCGCCGGAACAGGACGTCCATTTCGGCGCCACTGCGCAGGAACGCCGTCCCGGCGGCCGGCAGCCAGCCTTCGAGTTCGTCGATCCCCCGCCGGGCCCGGATGGCGGCGAGCGCGTCGGCCAGCGGCGCGCGTTCGGGCCGGGCGTAGTGCGCGGCGGTGGTGGCGACGGTCGGCAGGTTCAGCTGCCCGGCGAGCTCCGTCAGGACGTCGTTGTGGGTGCTGTCGAGCGGCTGGCGGTGGTCGGTGAGCTCGACGTAGACGTTGTCCGGCCCGAAGCGGTCGACGAGGATCCGGAGTTGTTCCGCGGCGGCCGCCGGGCCGTGCGCGACGAGGGCCGAGCGCACCGCGCCTTTGCGGCAGCCCGTCAGCACCACGCACTGCCCGGCGACCTCCTCGGCGACCGCACCGAGGTCGTACACCGGCCGTCCCTTTTCGGCCTTGTGGTGGATCTGACCGGCGGTGATGGCGCGGCAGAGGGCCCGGTAGCCCTGGTCGCCGCGGGCGAGCAGCAGGAGGTGCTCGCCTTCCGGATCGGGGACGCCGTTCTGCGGGCCGGAGAGCCCGAAGCTGAGTTCGGTGCCGAAGACGGTGTTGACGCCCAGTTCCCGCGCGGCCTCGGCAAACCGCACGACGCCGTACATCCCGTCGTGATCGGTGAGCGCGATGGCATCCAGTTCGAGGCGCGCGGCCTCTTCGACGAGTTCTTCGGGGTGGCTTGCGCCGTCGAGGAAGCTGAAGTTGGAGTGGCAGTGCAGCTCGGCGTACGGGACGCGGACGGTCTCACCGCCGTCGTCGCGCCCGCGCGCGGGGAGGCCGGCCGGCCGCCGGTAGCCCTCGCGATGACGGCTCCAGGCGGGACTGTCGCCGTGGTCCCCGGGCGGCAGGCCGCCGGCGAGGCTGCGGGCGAGGTCCTTCCAGCGGACGGGTGGGTTGTTCCAGCCCATTCAGTGGCTCCCGGGCTCGTCTCGCTGCTGTTGCTGTTGCTGCTCGGCTTCGCGGCGTCGGCGGTGCCAGTTGGAGGGGTGGTTCCAGCGGGAACGGGCTTCGGCGTCGCTCATGCGGCACCCGTTCTCCCGCGAGGGGCGGGGAACCGGGAGAGCGATCACCGGGCAGACCCAGTCGTCGTCGGAAACGGGCAGCTGTCCGTGGACCGACCACCGGTCGCCCGGGTCGGCCTGAGGCGCGGGAGGCTCGTCGGAGGCGGGCTCGGGAATCTCGCGCAGCCACTCGCGCTCCTCAGCCGTGCCGCGGGGTGTGGCCCCGGGGTGGGCTCGCAGCCAGTTTCGCAGCCGTTGTGCGTAGTCCTCGTCCATGCTCAGTCGTACACTCCCTCGACCGTCCACAGTGGATTTTCCGTGCCTGCGCAGTGCACCAGCACCGCTTCGGGCGGCTCGTCTTCCTCGCCGGCCAGCACCAGCTGCAGCCGCGCCCGCCGCGGGCCCGGCCGCCGTCGGTCGCCCGCCAGGGACCACGGGCCCGCCCAGCCGACCACCTCCCGGTCCGCGCCACCCGCGATGGTCAGGCGTCGCGGGGGCGCCGTCACCTGGTCGCGGGCGGTAATCCCGACGGCCCGGCCGCCGTCGTCGAAGACCTGCGCCGGCACCGGCCGGGCGAGGACCGTCGCCGGGGACGGGGACGGCAGCCGCCCCGGCCAGGTCGCGTCCGGCGGCGTCGTCCGCTCGCGCGGGTCGCCCCAGGGCACCAGCCGGACCCGGCCCGCGGGGTCGCGGCCGCCGTCGAGCAGCGGGGTGAGCACGCCTTCGGGCCCGAGCAGGCCCTGGACCCGCACGAACGCACGAGCCGCGCGTTCGTCGTCCTCGTCGGAGCCGCCGTTGCGCCACAGGTCGAGCTGCAGTGACCGGCCTTCGACGACCTCCTCGGGTTCCAGCCGCAGCCGCACCACGCCGGACGTCGGCCGCTGCCCGGGCGCGGCCCGGAGCCACCCCTCGAACTGCCAGCGGACGCGATCGGCGACGCCGGTGGGGGTCAGCGGTTCCGCGCACCGCCACGACCGGCCGAGGTGCTCACCTTCTTCGGTGACGGCGTAGATGCCGAGCCGGGTGCAGGCGAGACCGTGCCCGGCGAGTGCCGTGCAGAACCGCGTCGCGAGGCCCTTGGCGAGGAACGCGGCGACGTCGATCCGCTCGACGACCGGGTCGAACTCCTCGGTCAGCGTCAGTTCCGGCGGTGGCCGTCGCCTCAGCGGCGGCCGTTCGGAGCGTCCGCGCGCCAGCCGGTGGGCCAGCACCCCGGCCGCGCCGAAGCGGTTGGCGACGTCGCGTTCCGGCAGGGCGGCGAAAGCGCCGAGCGTCTTCAACCCGAGCCGGCGCAGCAGGTCGACGAGTTCCGCGCGGTCGGCGCCGGACTGGTCGAGTTCGGTGACCGGAAGCGGCGCGAGGAACTCGGCCACGCACCCGGGTGCGACGAGCTCACCGCACCGGGCGGCGAGCGTCGCGGCGAAGAGTCCCTCGGCGACGCCGACCTGGCACTCGACCCCGGCCGCGGCAGCGACCTCGTCGACGAGCCGTTCGACGAGCGTGTGTTCCCCGCCGAAGTACCCCGCGGCACCGGTGACGGGCACGGCAACCAGCCCCGGCCGCACGACCTCGACCCCGACGACGAGCCCCTCGACCGCCCGCGCGACGGCCTCGAACAGCCGAGCATCCCGGCCGTCGTCGGCCCCGAAGACGGCCAGCTCCGGACAGTTCGACTGCGCTTCCCGCCGCCGCATCCCCCGCCGGACCCCACCTCGCCGGGCCACGGCGTTGCAGGCCACGACCCGGTTGCCACCGAAGACGGCAACCGGCTGGGTCACGGCCACCCCGCCGATGGCTGCGGCCGCGACGGCGGGCCAGTCCGGGCACCACAGGACCAGCATGCGGGTGGGCGTGCCGGGGGTGCCGCGTTGGGCCGGGACGGTCATGAGGCCTCCCGCAGCCGACGGCCGAGGCGCCCCGGACGGAGGGGCCGGTTCGCGTCCCCGAATGGCCGGGTCGCGTACCGGGAGAGTCGGTTGGCTTGCCCGGATGGCTGGGTCGCGCACGCCGACGGACGACACGCGGCACTGGCGGGATACGGGCAGGCCAGGGTGAGGTGAGCGGCGGATGTCCTTTGAGGACGGCGGTGAGCGCTCATGCGGTGGCCTCGCGAAGCGCGGGCCTCGGGACCGCTCGGGTCACCTGGCCGCCCGCGGCCGGGAGGGCGAGCTCGGCCGAGACCGGGCGAGCCGCCGCGCCGCGGCCGTGGACTCGGACGGTCACCTGGCGCGAACCGAGGTGGCCGTAACCGTCCGACGGGCCTGTCCAGGACCCGCGACGGCACGACAGCTCGACGTCCGCGCCTGGCCAGGCTCCGGCCGAGAGCAGCACCGCGCCGCGGTGGCGAGCACGGGCCGACAGCCGCCGCGCCACGGCTGGCTGCACTGTCTCGGAATGGACCGCCACCAGGTCCACGCCGTCGAGCAACGCCGCGACCACCGCCGGGAGCTCCGTGCCCGGCTGCGGGACCAACGCCAGCCGGCCGAGGTCCACGCCGTACTCGGCCGCCGCCGTGAGGCCCAGCGACGGCATGCCGATCACCGCCGCCCAGGCTCCCCGCGCGGTGGCCTCGGCGAGCAGCACGAGCAGCAGCGATGTCCCCCCGTGGACCGCCACCGTGCTCCCGCGCCGGAGGCCGGCGCCGGGCAGCAGCCCGGCCAGCGCCGGGACGACCGGGAGCACCCTTCCCGTCGCCCTGGCCCGCTCGGCCTGGGCCGCCACCCGGCTCGCCGTGCTGACCCCGGGCAGGGCCGCCAGCCGGGCCACCGGCGGCTCCACCACAGCAGTCACCGCACGCACCTCCCCACCACGGACTAGGGCCGGCGGTCGAGCCTCTCCCAAAGAACGCGACCGACGGCGCTGGTTCGCCGCGGGGAAGGCGGCGGTTCCATGTCGAACACCTGTTCGACATGGACAAGTCAACCGTGAACCGTCCAGGGTGTCAAGTCACCCGGTAGTGGGGTATGCAGCCTGGAAGGCCAGCCGCTCGTCGGCACCCGCGGCGATCCGTTCGAGCTCGTCGTCGAGGGCCAGGAAGGTCTCCCACCGCGACCCGCCGAGCCGCTCGGTGACCCGCTCCTCCAGCGCCGGCACCCGCTTTCCCTTCCACACCTTGTCCGCCAAGGTGACGAGCAGGTCTTCGAGGGTGGCGCCGGGAACGTCCCACGAACCATGCGTCCGCGCGAAGCGCGCCGAAGCCTCCTCGATTCCCTGCGAGAGCAGCAACGAATACCCGGCGAGCTCGTGCGCCGACCCCGGTCCGGACAGCTCCGCGGGGTGCCGGACCTTCCCGATGTCGTGCGTGGCCGCGCCGAACAGCACGGCAGGTACGTCGAAGTCCACCCGCGGCCGCGCCCAGCCGGTCAGCGTGACGGCGACGTCGTGCACCACCCGCAGGTGCGCACCCCGCCGCGGCGGCGCCGCCAGCGCTTCCAGCACCGTCCGGGCCCGAGGCGGCAGCGGGGCGAACCCCGGGGCGTCGAGAGCGTCGCGCAGGAGCATCCCGCCACCATAATGAAGTTGCCCGCGCCGGAGCCGATCATTAGACAGACGGCGTGGAGCTCACCGACGCCGGCCCCGAAGACGGCCCGGAACTGCTGGTCCTGCAGCGCTGCTGCTGGGTCCAGGAGGCCGTTCTCAACGCCACCCTCGACATCCCCGCCCTGCACGAAACCCTCGAAGACGTGCGTGACTGGACGAAGACCTGGTCGGTGTGGGTGCTGCGGCAGGACCACCGCCTGATCGGCGCCGTGCGCGCCCGCCTGGACGGGGACCTCTGGGAACTCGGCAGGCTGATGGTCGCACCGGACCTCGCCGGCCGCGGGCTGGGCCGCCGCCTGCTCGCCCACGCCGAAGCGCAGGCGCCCGCCGAAGCCCGCCGGTTCGGCCTGTTCACCGGGCCACGCAGCGCCCGCAACATCGCCCTGTACCAGCGGGCCGGCTACCGGCTCACCGACCCGCCCGCCGCCGGCGGCCACATCGCCGGCGCGGTGTACCTCGAGAAGGACGTCACGCTGCGCGAAAAACCCGGCCCGGCCGCCTGACGCTGCGACGTCGGCTAGATTGCCGGTGAACTTGGGGGGTGGCGATGACCGAACCGCGGAGACGGCCGGTCCTGTGGATCGCCGGCGCGCTCGTCGCGGCGGCAGCGGTGGCCGCCGTCGTGCTGACCGCCGGTGGCGCGGTGCCCGGTGCCACGGCCGCGGCACCGCCGCCGACGACCATCGGTGCCGAGTGGCGCTCGTTCCGCGCCGACGTCACCGGCATCCGGCCCGGCACGAACGACCACAGCCTGTTCGTGCAGGTCGCGCTGCCCGGCAAGGACCCCGGCTGCGTCCGGGAGCCCCGGATCGAGCAGCTCGTGGAGGCGAAGACCGACATCCGCGCCGACGTCGTCTACTCGACGCGGCCCGCTGCAGGCGGCTGCCAGGACAAGGTGCCCGCGGAGCTGCGGCTGACAACATCCGGCCCGATCGCGGACCGGACGGTGATCCTCAACGCCGACACCGGCAGCGCCTGGCACAAGCTCGGCGCGGGCTGGGGACACTGCGATCGCCAGGGCACCTGCGCCGCACCCGCCGACCACTGCGACCCCGCGTGGATCGGCGCGGCGGTGTCCGCCGCCGGCGCCGAAAGCCCGGGCACCACCCGCGCCTGCGACCCGGGCTGGCTGGTCCTCGACCTGCTGGCGCGCCAGACCGAGCCGCCGTCCCGCACCGCTTTCCGCTGGGGCGACGCGGGCTGGACGGCGTTCGCGCAGGTCCGGTCCGCCGGCTGCGCGGAAATCCTGGCGGCCGAACGGAAGTTCCCGGCCGCGCTCTGCAAGGCGCTGCCCGCACCCGGGTGAGGGCGGGGTCCTAGCGGGACAGCCTCTTGACGATCTCCGCGCCGACCGCCTGCACGGTGGCGTCGGATTCCTCCTGGGGCATCGGCGACTTCGAGAAGAACCCCTTGTCCCAGCCGGTCACCTCGAGGAAGACGACGGTCGTGCCCTTCAGGACGTGCAGTTCGGCGCCGCTGAACGCGCTGTCGCCGGCCAGCCGGACCAGCACCGCCTTGTCGCCGATGCCCCGCACGTCCGTCGGGGTGATCTCCGGCCTGGTCGGCAGGAAGTCGCCGTTCGCCCTCTCCCGCGCGGTCTCCCCGGAGTACCGCGTGATCTGGACGTGCAGGGTGGCGTCGCGGACGTTCTCGTCCGGCCCCGGCTTCCAGCTGCAGCCGACCTGCTTCAGGTTGGGCAGGTCCTGGCTGCCGTTTCCGCCCAGGACGAAACTCGGGAAGCCCGCCTTCGCCAGCACCTCGGCCGGCACCTGGCACTCGGCGGGCACCGGCGACGACGACGGTGCCGCGCCGGTGCTCGCGAAGTAGTCGCCCGCGAAGATGCCCAGCGGGATGCCCGCACCGAGCAGTACGACGACGGCGCCGATGCTCCCGAAGATCAGCCCGGTCCGCTTCTTCTTCGGCGGCGGCGCCGGTGCGCCGTGCCCGGCAGGCGGATACCCCGGAGGCGGATACCCGGGCTGCTGCGGATACCCCGGCTGCTGGGGATATCCCGGTTGCGGCGGGTAGCCCGGCTGCGGCGGGTACCCGGGCTGCGGCGGGTACCCGGGCTGCTGCGGGTACCCGGGCTGCTGCGAGCCCGGGTACCCCTGCTGACCTTGGCCGTACTGCGGCGGTTGCTGCATCGAGCCCTCCCTCTCGAAGCGCGGGTCAGTGACATCCGGAGCTTCGCCCCGGGACCGGGGGCTCCGCCACCCGGAGCCCCCGAAAGCGGTTAGTGCGCGAAGTGGCGCGTCCCCGTCAGGTACATGGTGACGCCCGCCTTTTCCGCGGCCGCGATGACCTCGGGGTCGTGGACCGAGCCGCCGGGCTGCACGATCGCGCGGACACCCGCTTCGGCCAGCACCTCCAGGCCGTCCGGGAACGGGAAGAACGCGTCCGACGCACCGACCGAGCCCTTGGCGCGGTCACCCGCCCTGGCCACCGCGAGCCGCGACGAGTCGACCCGGTTGACCTGGCCCATGCCGACGCCGACGGTCGCGCCCCCGGCGGCCAGCAGGATCGCGTTCGACTTGACCGCGCGCAGCGAGCGCCACGCGAACTCGAGGTCGCGCAGGGTCTGCTCGTCGGCCGGGGCGCCGGTGGCCAGCTTCCAGTTGGCGGGGTCGTCGCCGGAAGCGTCGATCGCGTCGACGGACTGCAGGAGGACGCCACCGGAGATCGGGCGGAACTCGATCGACGACGCCGGGGTGGCCGGCAGCTTCAGCAGCCGGATGTTCTTCTTGCGCTGCAGGATTTCCAGGGCTTCGGCGTCGAAGTCCGGGGCCAGCACGACCTCGGTGAAGACCTCGGCGATCTGCTCGGCCGCCTCGCGGCTGACCGGCCGGTTCGTCGCGATGACGCCGCCGTAGGCCGAAACCGGGTCGCACGCGTGCGCCTTGCGGTGCGCTTCGGCGACATCGACGCCGACCGCGAGGCCGCACGGGTTGGCGTGCTTGATGATCGCGACGGCGGGTTCGGCGAAGTCGAACGCGGCCCGGCGCGCGGCGTCGGTGTCGACGTAGTTGTTGTAGGACATGGCCTTGCCGTGCAGCTGTTCGGCGTGGGCCAGCCCGGGCCGGTCGCTCTTGTACAGCGCGGCCTTCTGGTGCGGGTTCTCGCCGTAGCGCAGCACGTCGGCGCGTTCCCAGGTGGCGCCGAGGAAGTCCGGGAAGCCGGCGTCGACAGTGTTCTCGTCGGGGGCGTACGCGCTGGCGAACCACGAAGCGACGGCGGTGTCGTACGCCGCGGTGTGCGCGTACGCCTGGGCGGCGAGGCGCTTGCGGTCTTCGAACTCGAAGCCGCCGTCGGAGACGCGCTCGAGCACCCAGCCGTAGCGGGCCGGGTCGACGACGACCGCGACACTGCCGTGGTTCTTCGCCGCCGCGCGGACCATCGCCGGGCCGCCGATGTCGATGTTCTCGACGCAGTCCTCGGGGCTCGCGCCGGAGGCGACCGTCTGCGCGAACGGGTACAGGTTCACGACGAGCAGGTCGAACGCCGCGATGTCCAGCTTGCGCAACTGCTCGACGTGGCCGGGGTTGCCCTGGTCGGCCAGCAGCCCGGCGTGCACGTTCGGGTGCAGCGTCTTCACCCGGCCGTCCAGCGACTCCGGGAACCCGGTGACCTGCTCGACCGGCGTGACCGGGACACCGGCGTCGGCGATGGCCTTCGCCGTGCCGCCGGTGGAGACGATCTCGACGCCGGCCGCGTGCAGGCCGGTCGCGAGGTCCAGCAGGCCCGCCTTGTCCGAGACGCCGATCAGCGCCCGGCGGACCGGACGCCGTCCCAGGTCAGTGCTCACGAAATGTCACCTTTCGTCCGTCCACGGTGCAGCCACCGCGGCCGAGTCGCTCGATCGTTTCCACCAGCAGCCTGCGTTCGACGGCCTTGATCCGTTCGTGCAGGACGTTTTCGTCGTCGTCGCTCTCCACGACGACCGCCTCCTGGGCGATGATCGGCCCGGTGTCGACCCCCGCGTCCGCGAAGTGCACGGTCGAGCCCGTGACCTTGACGCCGGCCGCGAGGGCGTCGCGGACCGCGTGCATGCCCGGGAAGGACGGGAGCAGGGCGGGGTGCGTGTTGATCACCGTGAACCGGCCGAGGAACTGCTCGCCGAGGATCTTCATGAACCCGGCGGAGACGACCAGGTCCGGCCGGTACGCCGCGACGGCCTCGGTCAGCGCCTTGTCCCACGCGGCGCGGTCCGGGTGGTCGGCGACGCGGACGGTGAACGACGGGATGCTGAGGCGCTCGGCGCGGGTGAGGGCTTCGACGCCGGTGCGGTCGGCGCCGACCGCGACGACCTTGGCCGGGAAGCCGGACCGCCCGGTGGCGTCCAGCACCGCCTGCAGGAGGGTGCCGGAGCCCGACGCGAGCACCACGAGCTTCACCGGAGTGGGCAGCTCCAACCGTTGAGACAGAGCGGGCTCCTTGCCGCGGGCGGTGCGCCGCCGGGCGCACGGCGCTTCACCAGGTCACGTCAACCCTAACGGTCGCCCTCGGCCGCCTCGACGTCGCCGCAGGTCTCGGTGCCTCCGGTCACAGCTTCGCCGGGTTCCGGGGCTTCTTCGGCCGGTTCTTCCAGGCCGAGTTCGGCGTCGGCCTCGGCTTCGAACTCCGCGTCCTCGGCGGCCGTTTGCTCGTCCTCTTCGGACGCTTCCGGCTCTTCGGACGCTTCAGCCGCTTCGAATTCCGCGACGGCTTCGGATGCTTTTTCGGCGTCGACGTCTTCGGCGTCCTCGAAGGCCTCGTTGTCTTCGAGCGCTTCGGGCGGCGGCGCGGGCGGCTCGTGCTCGCCGGCGAAGAACGCGACGAACGAACCCGGGATGACGATCCAGCAGAAGGCGACGATCGAAGCGACGCCGACGGGGATGCTCACCGGGTCGAACGGGCCGTCGCCGAGGCGGCCGCCGGCCAGCGTGCCCAGCACGACACAGCCCAGCGCGACGACGGCGCCGGCCGCCGCGACCGCGCGGATGCGCTGCGCCGGATCGGCGTCGGCCTTGCGCAGCGACCAGCCGGCCAGCGCACCGGCCGCCGCGGGCAGCACCAGCAGCGCCGGCCACCACGCCGCGTGGTGTTCGGGCAGGCCGCCGAGCAGCGGGACGGCAGGCACGGCGCCACCGCGGTAGCCGAACATGCCCACACTGAGTGGTCCGATCGAGAACCCGGGCCCGGTGACGAAGGACAGCGCGGCCGTCACGGCGTTCGGCAGGTACAGCAGGGAGAGCAGGAACAACCCGAAGCTGGTGCCGAACCCGGGCTCGTAGCTGTCGGACACCGTCGCCCACGACAGCCCGGTCGCGACGGTGAACACGGCGGCGCCGCAGGCCACCAGGACCGCCAGGCTCAGCGCGCCGGCCCGCAGCCCGCGCAGGGCGAGCGCGTCCAGGCGTTCCGCGACCACGTCCGGCAGCCCGCACGACCGGATGATGCCCACGCCCGAGGCCGCCGCGGCGAGCAGGCCGGGCCCGGCGAAGGCGGCCACCGGGTTCGCCGTCACCGGCGAACCCTGCGCGCAGAGCGCGATGACGAGCCCCAGCACCGCGTGCGCCCCGGCGATCGCGATCAGCACCGGCCGTGCCTCGCGGAACGACCGGCACCCGAGGCGGCGGGCGGCGCCGGACGCCGTCCGCGCGGCCAGGACGACCACACCCAGCGTCGGCAGCAGCGGCAGCATCCCGAGTGGGTGACCGCCGAGGCCGAGGCGCACCTGGTGCGCGGCGAGCCAGCCGGGCCCGGCGGCCAGCAGCACCCCGGTGGCGGAGAAGGCGGTGCGGCCGGCGGTGAGGGCGACCAGGGCCAGCACGGTCGCCACGGCGGTGTAGCCGGTGACCAGCGGGCCGAGGGCGGCGGCGAGCAGCACGCGCACCCGGGCGCCCCCGGGGAGTCCGGCCTCCGGCCGGAGGCCGCCCACCTCTTCACCCGGCGGGTGGGGGTCGTCGGTGAGCACGTCCATGATCAGCACCCTGACATCCGGGCTGGTCCGTCCGGGTGAGCCACGCCGCCGCCGGACGGGGTTGCTCACCCGGTCGGGTCCCCCCGGACGCGAAACACCCGCTGTGACGCGGTGCGTCACAGCGGGTGTTCGGATGGGGGGTGGTTCAGTTCGTCTTGCCGAAGCCACCGGGCGGCGTGCCCGGGTGCTCCGGCGGCGGCTGCTGCTGGAAGAACTGGCCCTGCTGCGGGGCGTAGGTCGTGGCCTGCTGCCCCGGCGGCGGGGAGGTCGACGGCGGGTTCGGCGAGCCGTACTGGCCCGGCTGCGAGAAAGGCGCCTGCTGCTCACCGCCGGCGGCACCCGGCCCCGGCCCGTGGCCCGGCTGGCCGAACTGCTGACCGGGCTGGCCGTACTGCTGCTGCTGGCCCGGCTGACCCGGCTGGCCGTACTGGCCGCCGTAGGACGGCGCTGCGGCCTTCGGCGCCGGCGGCTTGACGATGCCCTGCTCGATCAGCAGCGCACCCACCGCGACGAGCATCTGCAGGATCCCGAGGATCAGGATGACGGTGACGATGCCGGGCGTGGTCTGCATCCCGACCAGCGCGTCCAGGACCTCGAGCGCGCCGAGAACGCTGAGCAGCGCCGCGAACGGCAGCGTCTTCGGGCCCTTCGGCAGCGCGTGCATCGCGGCGAGCAGGCCACCGGCCAGCAGGAGCGTCCCGCCGAGGCCGACTTCGCCGTTGTCGGAGAAGCCGAGGAAGTACTGCACGAGGCCGAGGCCGGCGACGACCAGGGCGAGCAGCAGCGGCAGGTTCTGCGTCAGGCCCGCCGCACCGGACGGCGCCTGGTGCGAGTGCGGCGGTTGCTGCGCCGGGAAACCACTGGACGGCGGTCCGGGGGGCTGCTGGCCGCCACCCTGCTGGGGGTAGCCAGGCCCGCCGCTGGGGAAGGTCATCGGATGCACTCCTGTCGGTTCGACCGGCACTCCGGGCGCGCGGGCGCCCGGGAAAGACGAGGCGGCTTGTGTGCGCAGAACGCTAGCGCACTCGACGGCCGCCAGCCCACCAGACGCGTGAATACCTCGCGGGGTTTCGTGCCGGAACGAGGAAAGGCCGGGCACCTGTGCGGTGCCCGGCCTTCACCAGGAGGTGCGCCCGGATTTTCCCCGGGAGTCCGGAGGGCTGGCCCCCGGCCCCCGGAGGCGGCCTCCGGGGGACACGGCGTCAACCTCAGCCGAGGTTGTTGTACAGCTCACGCGCCAGGACGGCGGTCTCGCTCGGGGTCTTGCCGACCTTGACGCCGGCGGCCTCGAGGGCCTCCTTCTTCGCGGCGGCCGTGCCGGAGGAGCCCGACACGATGGCGCCCGCGTGGCCCATGGTCTTGCCCTCGGGCGCGGTGAAGCCCGCGACGTAACCGACGACCGGCTTCGTCACGTTCTCCTTGATGTACGCCGCGGCGCGCTCTTCGGCGTCGCCGCCGATCTCGCCGATCATCACGATGACCTTGGTCTCGGGGTCCGCCTCGAACGCCTCGAGGGCGTCGATGTGCGTGGTGCCGATGATCGGGTCACCGCCGATGCCGACCGCGGTCGAGAAGCCGATGTCCCGCAGCTCGTACATCATCTGGTAGGTCAGCGTGCCGGACTTCGACACGAGGCCGATCTGGCCCGGGCCGGAGATGTCGGCCGGGATGATGCCGGCGTTCGACTTGCCGGGGCTGATCACGCCGGGGCAGTTCGGCCCGATGATCCGGGTCGTGCCGCCCTTCGCGACCGCGTGCGCCCAGAAGTAGGCCGAGTCGTGCACCGGGATGCCTTCGGTGATGACGACGGCCAGCGGGATCTCGGCGTCGATCGCCTCGACGACCGCGTCCTTCGCGAACTTCGGCGGCACGAAGATGACCGACACGTCGGCGCCGGTCTCCTTGATCGCCTCTTCGACGGTGCCGAAGACCTTGAGGTCCTTGCCCTCGATGGTGACGGTCTGGCCGGCCTTGCGGGCGTTGACGCCGCCCACGATGTTCGTGCCCGACTTCAGCATCTTGGTGGCGTGCTTCATGCCCTCGGAGCCGGTGAGCCCCTGGACGATGACCTTGCTGTTCTCGTTGAGGAAGATCGACATCTCACGCACCTGCCGCGGCGAGCTCGGCAGCCTTGTCGGCCGCGTTGTCCATTGTGTCCACCACGGTGACCAGCGGGTGGTTCGCGTCGGCCAGGATCTGCCGGCCTTCGACGACGTTGTTGCCATCCAGGCGGACGACCAGCGGCTTGGCGGCCTCGTCGCCCAGGATCTTCAGGGCCTCGACGATGCCGTTCGCCACCGCGTCGCAGGCGGTGATGCCGCCGAAGACGTTGACGAAGACGCTCTTCACGTCGGTGTCGTTGAGGATGACGTCCAGCCCGGCCGCCATGACCTCGGCCGACGCGCCGCCGCCGATGTCGAGGAAGTTCGCCGGCTTCACGCCGCCGTGCTTCTCGCCCGCGTACGCCACGACGTCCAAAGTGGACATGACGAGGCCCGCGCCGTTGCCGATGATGCCGACCTGGCCGTCGAGCTTGACGTAGTTGAGGTTCTTGGCCTTGGCCTTCGCCTCGAGCGGGTTCTCCGCGTCCTTGTCCACCAGGGCCTCGTGGCCCGGCTGGCGGAAGTCCGCGTTCTCGTCGAGGGTGACCTTGCCGTCGAGGGCGATGATCTTGTCCTGCGGGTCGCGGACCAGCGGGTTGACCTCGACCAGGGTGGCGTCCTCGGAGACGAAGGTCTCCCAGAGCTTCACGACGACGTCGGCGGCCTCGTCGATGATGTCGGCCGGGAAGTTGCCGGCCTTCAGGATCTCGAGCGCCTTCGCCTTGTCGACACCGGTGATCGAGTCGACCGGGATCTTGGCGAGCGCCTCGGGGCGCTCGACGGCGAGCTGCTCGATCTCCATGCCGCCTTCGGACGACGCCATCGCCAGGAAGGTCCGGTTGGACCGGTCCAGCAGGAAGGAGAAGTAGTACTCGGACGAGATGTCCGAGGCTTCGGCCACGAGCACGCGACGCGTGATGTGGCCCTTGATGTCGAGGCCGAGGATGGCTTCCGCCTTCTCCTTCGCCTCGTCCGGCGTCTGGGCCAGCTTGACGCCGCCCGCCTTCCCGCGGCCGCCGACCTTCACCTGCGCCTTGACGACGACCTGGGTGCCGATCTGCTCCGCGGCGGCTTTGGCTTCTTCGGGGGTGCTAGCCACCGAGCCCGGCAGAACCGGTACTCCGTGGGCGGCGAAGAGATCCCTCGCCTGGTACTCGTAGAGGTCCACTACTCCAGTCTCCTGACGACACGCCACTGCAGGTGGTCCGCGACCGGACCGCGCTGTCGGACCAGTCGAGGTTAGCGACCTGCGCAGACGCGGGGGACTCCGCACCTGGTGAAGTCGGTCACCGTGCGCGGTCAGACGGTGCTTCACCGGTGTGAGACCGCCCACCGGCGAGCACTTTCACCACTTCTTCGGCGGTGCCGGCCGTGAAGACGCGGACGTCTCCGAGCGCGTCCCCGAGGTCGCCGGGTGGCGCGGCGCCGAGCACGCCGACCGCGTCCGGGTCCTCCTGTTCGGCAGTGCGGACGATCTGCTCGACGGTGTCCACGAGTCCGGCGTGGACGACCTCCATGCCCTCGTCACGCAGGACGCGGCCCAGCGCGACGGCGGCCGGATCGGGGTGGGTGAACTCGACGAGGAGCACCCGGGGGCGGTCACGGCGCACGACGTCCACCGGCGACCGCCATGCCGGCGGCGATCAGCAACGCGGCCGTGGCGGCGAGCGCGATCCAGAACCCGGCGGCCGGGCTCGCGCCGCCGAGCGCGCCGCCGACGAGCGGCAGCTCCGCGGCGTGCAGGGCGGTGAGCAGGGCAGCGCCGGCGAGCACGGCGGCCGCCGGTTTCGGCCGGGACCGCGTCGCGAGCGCGGCCGCGCCGACGACGACCGCGGCGGCGGTCAGCAGACCCCACGACGGGGTGTCGAAGCGGGACCAGAGACCGGCGGCGGCGTAGCCGGGGACGGCGAAGACGGGCAGCCCGAACGCGGCGATGGCCAGCACCGCACCGGCGACGGCGGGGGTGAGCACGGTGCCGGCCGGTTCGGTGGTGTCCCCGGCGTCTTCGCGTTCGACGACGCCGGTTCCGGCCGCGGCGAGCGCGGCCAGGGCGGCGAGCACGAGCGCGGCGAACGTCCAGGCGGCGCCGGCACCGAGGTCGTAGGTGAAGACCGGGGCCGCCGCGCCCCCGAACCCGGCGAGGTTGCCGGCCTGGGTGGCGGTCAGCGCAGTGTTGAGAACGGCCGTGCCGGCCAGGACGACCCCGGCCCAGACGATCCCGAGCACGGGCCGCGCGACGGCGGCCGCCTTCGGGACGAGCACCCCGGCGGCGGGGACGGCGAGCACGAGCGCGGCGGCGAGGAGGAACCAGCGGGCGGGGCTGTCGGCGGCGGCGCTGACCGGCGTGGTGGTGCCCGGGTTCAGCGCGGTGACCGCGACCTGCGGGGCGAAGGCGCCGATGAGCGCGGCGACCGCAGTGGCCAGGCCGAGCAGTCCGGTGGTGAGCCGCCACCAGTAGAGACCGGGCAGCTTCGCGCTCCCGGCAACGTCCGCTTCGGACTGTTCGGTGCGTTCGGTCAGCCGCGTCCCGGCGAGGCCGGCGACGATCGTCGTCGCGACGAGCACGAGCGCGGGTCCCCAGGTGACGTGCAGGTCGTCCCGGAAGAGGCCTGCCAGCACGGGCGGCGCGGCCACCCCGAAGGCGGCGGCGGCCAGCCCGCCGAGCGCACCGCGGGCGACGTGTTCGGCCGGCGCGGCGAGCGCGACGACGGCGGTCAGCGGCAAGGCGGCGGCCAGCAGGAGGTAGCCGCCGAGGGCGGGCCACGGTCCTTCGAACGCGGCGCGCGCGAGCAGGAAACCGTTGTCGGAGTGGACGGGAGCGGTCAGCAGCCCGGCCCCGGCGACGACGGCGAGCAGCGGGACCAGCAGCCGCCAGCGCCGCCGTTCGGGTTCTTCGTGACTCCGGAGGGCGCGCCAGGCGACCAGACCGGCGGCCCCGGTGAGCACGTGCCCGGCAACGAGCAGCCAGAACCCGCCGCCGACGCCCGAACTGCCGAGGAACCGGTCGGGCAGGTACAGCTCGGGCCGGATGGTGAGCGGGCCGTTGACGGCGAACTGCAGGTCGAGCAGCAACCGCCCGGGCGCGAGGGCGGCGAGCCCGAGGACGAGTCCCCCACCGAGCCCGGGTTTCCCGGCAACGGCGAACCAGCCGGCGGCCACGACGGGCCCGAGCGCGAGGAGAGCGAGCCACGGCCAGCTGGTGAATCCGGGACCGGCGGCGGGCGAGACGGGAACAAAGGCGGCAGCGGTGAGGGCGACGGCGCCGAGCGCGGCCAAGCCGAGCGCGACGGCCAGGGGGCGGTTTTCGGTGTCGTCGGCCCAGGGTGCGGGTTCGGTGGTTCGCGCGGCCGGGCCGGCGGCCGGCTTGGTGCGGGCGGGTTTGGGGGGACCGCCTTGCTTTTTGCCGCGGGCGCTGGGGGTGGAGTTGGGCTGCGGCTGCTCGGCGGAATCGCTGACGGCAGCGGCCCGCTTCCCGCCGCGGGGGTCGGTGGTCGACTCGGGCCGCGACTGCTCCCCGGAGCCGCTCGCGGAGGCAGACGCGGAGTCTCGCGCGCCACTGGCCGGGTCGGGCCGCGATGACTCGGCGGCCTTCTGCGCGGCTCGGGTCGCGGCGGAAGGCTCCGGCGTGGGCTCGGCGGAACCGTCCGGGGAGGCCGCGAAATCCTGCGGTGCGCCAGACGAACTCGCGGCCTGCTGACCCGGCTCTCGCGCCGCGGGTTCTTGCCGGGGGCCGGGGGTGCTTCCGGTGGGGGGCTCTGCGCGTGGGGGCATATTGCCCGCGACGCTAGCAAGTTCGGACCGGCGGGGAGCCGTCGCCGGGGCGCGAGTCGTCGAAGGCGCTTCAACCTCCTCTGGCAATTCGTTATTCCGGCCTCCAGGGCCTCGAAGACCCGCCGAGGGCCTCCGAAGCGGCTTCGAAACGCTTCGATCCCGTAAGGCACGTCACACCGAACGCCGTAAACCCCCTCTAACTTTGAGTGATTTACACAGGTGAGCGTTGCGCGGACTCCACCTGAACGGCCGATAGCGGGGGTACGTCTTGCCGACAGCGGTACCCCTTCGTTACTGTCCCGAGGTCCCCATTACAGTCAGGTCACGAAGTAGGACACCGAGCAAACCACCCCCGAGGTTGGCTCACCGGGTTCCCCCGCCCGCGGTCCTCGACCCGACTCCCCGACGATGGAAGGCCCTGTCTTGGCTTCACACCGCTCCCCCGGCGGCCAAGCTCCTTCCCCGGCATTGAAGGACGCACTGGAAGGTGCGGTCGTTCGTGTCCGGGGTGCGCACCGCATCGCCCCGCCCTCTTCGGCCCTTCGCGGCCGTGTCGTGGTTGCCGCCGTTGCGGCTGGTGCGTTCGCCGCCGCCGCCGCGGGCTCGACCCTCAAGACAGTCACCGATTCCGACACCGCCTTCACCCCCCTGGCCAGCAGCCAGGACGCCAGCGCTTCGCTGACCGCTGGAGGTGCGGGCTCCGGGGGCGCCCCGGAACTCCTGCCGACCGGCCACACCGTCGACGCCTCCGCCGAGGCCGCCAAGCTCGCCGACAGCGCCTCCGTCACGCAGGCCCGTGAGCAGCGCGAAGCCGACGCCGCCAAGAAGGCCGCCGAAGAAGCCTCTCGCCCCAAGACCTGCCTGCCCGCCCACGGCACCTTCACCTCGGGCTTCGGTGCCCGGTGGGGCGCGAGCCACCTCGGCATCGACATCGCCAACGCCATCGGCACCCCGATCTACGCCGCCTCCGACGGCACCGTGATCGAGGCCGGCCCCGCCAGCGGCTTCGGCCTCTGGGTGCGGGTGCAGCTCGACGACGGCACGATCCAGGTCTACGGCCACATGAACAGCTTCTCCGTCAAGGAGGGCCAGAAGGTCAAGTGCGGCCAGCAGATCGCCGAGATCGGCAACCGCGGCCAGAGCACCGGCCCGCACCTCCACTTCGAGGTCTGGCAGGACGGCACCAAGAAGATCGACCCGCGGCCCTGGCTCGCCGCGCGCGGCATCGTCATCTGATCCGCTCGTTCCCCACCCGGAAGCTCGCCCCCGGCGAGCAGGTACCACCAGCGCGCACGACAGCGGAAACCCGGCCGTAGAGCACCTTGCTGCTCCGGCCGGGACACCGCGGACAGCTCCGGCCCGCGAAGAGCGCGGAAAGCCCCCGCCCCGCTGAGCCGCTCGTGCGCTGGAACCGGTCACAAGATCAAGGTTCACCGCTGCGGGCCCACCACAAACACCCGAATCGGGTGAGTCTTCGGTTCCCGGCGAAGGCCGCCGCAGGGCAACGGGCGGTTCCGGAAAGCCGGCTTCGCCGCGACAGCCCGGCACCGGAAGCGCCGCAGACCGCGACGAATCCCCGCCGGCATCCGACGTCACCAGAGATCCGATCCAGGCTCCCACAGGCGCCTCAGCGGCCGCAACCGCCTACCGCTGCCCACCCGGCAACCGGCGGATGAAGTACGCCACCGCGACCTGCCACACCGTGCACAGCTCCGTTGGCCGCCGAACCGGCAGCCAGCCCCAGGGCGCAGCTCCCCCTGCGCCCCCCGCGGAGCGGACACGCGCGGCGCTCCGGGCCCTGGTCGTCCAGCGGCGTCCCCGGCCGCAGGTGACACAACGCCCGTCCGCGCCGAGCTCGTGCTGCCTGAGCAGCGCTCGCCAAGCGGCGGCCAGCCGGCACGCCTCCGCTCCCGCATGCGAAGGAATTCCCGAGACCCCCGAAGGCTCCCGACCCCGATCCGGAACCCTCGTCCCCAGAACTCCTCGCAGGTATTTTTGTACCCCTTCGGCCAGCAGCCCAAACAGCACCGCGTCCACACCACACTACCCCCTCAGTCGAACTCGTGTTCGATTACGGGGTCAGTTGTACCGGGTGGGTACGACGATTCCGGCGGCGATCGTCGGGATCGCCGCCGGATTCACTCGGACGGGTAGAGCCAGAGGCTAGAGCTTCACCATCGGGACGCTGCCGATCAGCATCAGGCGGACCTTGCCCGCCTGGCCGAAGTCGATCGTGGCCGTCGCGCGCGGGCCGACGCCGTCACACGAGATCACGGTGCCGAGGCCGTACTTGTCGTGGCTGACGCGGTCGCCGACGTCCAGCTTCAGGGCCACCGTGTCCTTCCAGCCCTTGCCGAACGACGGCGTGCCCGAAGAAGACGGCGACGCAGACCGGCGGCCGCCCCAGGTGGTCGCCGCCCGCGGGGTGCCGCGCGAGCCGGAACCGAACGAGCCGAAGCCGCTGCTGGACGGCTCCAGCCGCCGCCAGTCGACGAGGTCCGGCGGCAGCTCGTCGAGGAACCGCGAAGCCGGGTTCATCGACGGCTGGCCCCACGCCGAGCGCGTGATCGCGCGCGAGACGTACAACCGCTTCCTGGCGCGCGTGATCGCGACGTACGCCAGGCGCCGTTCCTCGGCGAGCTCCGTCGGGTCGCCCAGCGCCCGCATGTGCGGGAAGACGCCGTCCTCCCAGCCGGTGCAGAACACCACCGGGTACTCCAGGCCCTTCGCGGTGTGCACGGTCATCAGCGTGACCACGCCCGCGCCGCCGTCGCCTTCCTCGCCGCCGTCGGGCGACGGCACCGAGTCCGCGTCCGCGACCAGCGACACGCGCTCGAGGAACGCCGGCAGCGAGCCCGGCGCCGGGACGCCGTCCTCCACGACCAGCTCGGCGTTCTCGTCCGCGACGACCTCGGCGGTGATCTCGGTGAACTCACGGGCCACGGTGACGAGCTCGTCCAGGTTCTCCACGCGCGTGTGGTCCTGCGGGTCGTCCGACTCCTCGAGCTCGGCGCGGTAGCCGGTTTTCTCCAGCACCGCTTCGAGCACGTCGTGCACCTCGGCGCCGTCCGAAATCAGCACACCCAGCTCGTCGAGCATCGCCACGAACCCGCCGATCGCCTTGACCGAGCGCGGGTTCAGCAACGGCACCTTGCCCTCGACAGCCTCCCGCAGCGCCCGCGCGAACGAGATGCGCTCGCGCTCGGCGTGCGTCGCCACGACGGCCTCCGCGCGGTCGCCGATGCCGCGCTTGGGGACGTTCAGCACGCGGCGCAGGCTGACCGTGTCCTCGGGGTTCGCCAGCACCCGCAGGTACGCGATCATGTCGCGGACCTCGCGCCGCTCGTAGAACCGCACGCCACCGACGACCTTGTACGGCAGGCCGAGCCGGATGAAGATCTCTTCGAAGACACGGGACTGGTTGTTGGTGCGGTAGAAGACGGCGACGTCGGAGTAGTCGGCTTCGCCCTTCTCGGCCAGCGCGTCGATCTCGCCCGCGACGAACGCGGCTTCGTCGTGGTCGTTGTCCGCGACGTAGCCGACGATCTTCTCGCCCTCGCCCGAATCGGTCCACAGCCGCTTCGCCCGCCGGTTCGGGTTCCGCTCGATGACGGCGTTGGCCGCGGAGAGGATCGTCTGCGTGGAACGGTAGTTCTGCTCCAGCAGGATGGTGTGCGCGTTCGGGAAGTCCCGCTCGAACTCCTCGATGTTGCGGATCGTCGCGCCGCGGAAGGCGTAGATCGACTGGTCCGCGTCACCCACGACGACCAGCTCGGCCGGCTCGACGCCCGCCTCGTTCGGCGTGGTCCCGGCCAGCTCGCGGACGAGGGTGTACTGCGCGTGGTTCGTGTCCTGGTACTCGTCGACCAGCACGTGGCGGAACCGCCGCCGGTAGTACTCGGCGACGTCCGGGAACGCCTGCAGCAGCGAGACCGTGCGCATGATGAGGTCGTCGAAGTCGAAGGCGTTGGCCTGGTTCAGCCGCCGCTGGTACTCGCCGTAGACCTCGGCGACGCGGCGCTCGAGGTCGTTGCCCGCGTTCGCCGCCGCGGTCTCCGGGTCGGTGAGCTCGTTCTTCAGGTTCGAGATGTGCACGGCGAGGGTGCGCGCGGCGTACCGCTTCGGGTCGATGTCGAGATCCCGCGCCACCAGGGTGATCAGCCGCTTGGTGTCGTCGGAGTCGTAGATGGAGAAGCTCGACGACATGTCCAGCGTCTTGGCTTCCCGGCGCAGGATCCGCACGCACATCGAGTGGAACGTCGACACCCACATCGCGTTCGCGCGGCGGCCGACGAGCGCGGCGACGCGCTCGCGCATCTCGGCGGCCGCCTTGTTGGTGAAGGTGATCGCCATGATTTCGCCGGGGTGCACCCGGCGCTGGCCGAGCAGGTAGGCGATGCGGCGGGTCAGTACCCGGGTCTTGCCCGATCCCGCGCCCGCCACCACCAGCAGCGGGCCACCGGCGTGGGTGACGGCTTCGCGCTGGGCGGGGTTCAGGTCGTCGAGCAGCTCGGCCTGCCCGCCGGCGGCGGGCTTGCGCACAGGGGTCGCGGCGGGGAGATCGAAGAGGGTGTCCATCGTGCGTCCACGCTACCCCGGGCGGCCCGGGCTGCGGCAGAAGCGTTGCCGAGGCGGCTGATCCGGCGGAGTGGCTCGCGAACGTCGTGCCGGAACCGGCCGGGCCGTGGCTACCGCGGGAGGCGTAGCGGGAGGTGTCGCCTGCCGCCCGACGCGCCGTGGTCCCGGCGCGCGGAGCATCGGCGGACATGGAAGACACCAGCCCCGGCCGCCTCCGAGCCGCCGACGCCGATCGCGAACGCGTTGCCACCACCGTCCAGACCGCCGGTGCCGAAGGCCGGCTCACCCTCGACGAGGTCGAAGAGCGCCTCACCCGGGTCTACGCCGCGCGGTTCACCGACGAACTGGCCGTGCTCACCACCGACCTGCCGCGGCCGGCGCCGCCCCGGCCCGGTTTCCCGCTCACCCGGGAGTCGCTGCGGCGCCATCCCGCGCTGCGCGTGCACCTTGCGGTGGCGGTCGCGGTCGCGGTGCTGGTGATCGTCCGTTGGGCGGTGCTGGGCGCCGGTTTCTTCTGGCCCGCGTTCCCGGTGTTCTGGCTCGCGGTGAGCGTCTTGGCCCATGCTCGCGTGCGCTCGTTCCGGGAACGTGCCGGTGCCGCTGTGCCATACTGAGCGCATGCGGCACCACGCAGAGCGATTTTTTTACGGGACCCGGACTCCGGCTCCCGTGATCGCGTAGTGCCCGAACCGCCATCACGCCAGCCCCGGAGTCCACGGACCCGGGGCTGTCGCCGTCCCTGGGCCGGGTCCGGGCTTCGAGGAAGAGGTCCCGATGAACGCACACGCGACGAACGCCGACGGCCAGCCCGCCGAGCACACCCCCGCGGGCGACGACATCGCGTCGCTCCGCGAGGAGATCGACTGGCTGGACAAGGAGATCCTGCGGTTGGTGAAACGCCGGGTCGAGGTGTCCAAGACGATCGGGGCCGCGCGGATGGCCGCCGGCGGCACGCGCATCGTCTACAACCGCGAGATGGACGTGCTCGCGCGCTACCGCGAACTGGGCCCGGAAGGCCGGCAGCTGGCCATGGCGCTGCTGAACCTGGGCCGCGGGCGGCTCGGCCGGTAACGGTTGCCGAATTCGGGGACTTCCCCGAGGCACCGGCGGCCCGGGGGCGGCAGACTGAGGCCATGGACTGGCTCGTGAACCTCATCGCCGTGATCGTCGCCCTCGTGAGCGTGCTGGCCGCGTTGGGCCATGTGGGGTATCTGGCGTTGCTCAACAACGCGGCGGGTAAGCGCGCCGGGGGCGCTCCGGTCGCCCAGTACGTCCGCAGCCGGTGGGCGGTTGCCGGCGGTACGACCGCGGCTTCGCTGTTCGCCTGGTTGCTCACGGCCGGGGGAACGACGCTCGACGTCTTCGCGATCATCGTCGCGGCGGGTAGCGGTGCGGTGGCGACGAAGGCGCTGCAGTCCACGCGCGACCGTTACCGCACGGGAGGCTGAAACCCCTGATCAGGGGCGATGGCGCTGCGTGAAACTTCGCAGCGTCACCATCGCCCGTTCGGTCGCGCCCGACCGAGTGAAACCTGTGCAACTTGCAGGTTTGGAGGCGACTTTCTCCGCCGGATGCTCCTAGGGTTGACGCCGTGATGACCCTTGCGTCTGGGTCGGGCACTGCCCGCAGGACGCGCGGGGGCACTGGCCCCGCGCGTCCTAAGTCGCGTGCGCGTGCATTTGCGCAGGATTCCGAACAGGATTCCGCGCGTGAGGGTGCTCCGTTCGGGTCGTCTCGGTGCCCGACGGCGTCAGGACCGCACCGCGGGGTGGTCCAGCCCACATGAGCAACGGCATGGAGTTCCGCGGACGCGGCACCGCACCCGCGCATCCCGGGCGGCATCGGCGCGATGGCGCGGAGAGCTGGACGCCGCCGCTGCCCCAGCACCGGCCCGTGCGGCACCACGCGGCAGGCCAGGCGCCGGCCGCGACGCCGATGTCCGGGACCCACCCTTTTCCGCGCTACGGCGCCGGACCCGCGCCCGCCGAGACGCCGATGTCCGGCTGCCTGCCCTTTCCGCACCAGACCGCCGGTCCCGCGCCGGCCGACCCGCCGATGTCCGGATCGCTCCCGCTGCCCCAGCCCTCGCTGCCCCAGCCGTCGCTCCCCCAGCCGTCGCTGCCCCAGCCCCGTGACCGGCCTCCCGCGCCGCCGCTGTTCCCCGCCTCCCACGGCAGCCTCCCCCTCGACGCCTTCGAACACGACGACCTCGAGGACGACGAGCTCGACGACAACGGCTTCGATGACGACCTCGAGTCCGCCCCGGCCACCGAATCCCGGGCCGACCAGGCCGCCCGGCGTACCCGCGTCTCGCTGGCCGCCCCGGCGCCGCGCGGGGTGGACGTGGACGTGGACGAAGACGACGCCCGCATCTACTCCGCGCCGCCGATCGACGGGCTGGGCGGCTTCACCATCGGGTCGGTGCCCGCGTCCGTGACACCACCGAAGACCTGGCGGAAAGCCGCGTGGTTCGCCACCGGTGCCTCCGGTGCCGTGGTCGTCGGGCTGCTGTGCGCCGGATCGTTCCTGGTCGAGAAGGCGCCGGTGGACCAGGCCGCGCAGGGCGCGTGGCCGGGCTACCAGGGCGCGCCGGCGGTCGCCGAACCCACCGGTGAGCTCCGGCCGCCCACGGAAGGCGGTTCCGCGGCGGGGCCGGAGAGCGCGTCCCGGCCGCAGAACCCCGCCGGGAAGACCCGCGGAGGCGGTGGCGCCGGTCCCGTCGACGGCGCGGCTCCCCCGCCGGCCGGCCGCACCGGCGCGCCGGAGACGGTGGTGACCGGCCCCGCAGCCCCGGCCGATCCGGGCGCGTCGCCGCGGAAGCCGCCGGTCACACCCGCCCAGCGCGAAACCCCGGTCAAGCCGCCGTGGTGGTACTCCTTCCCGCCGGACGCCCAGACCATGGGGGACAACTCGGAGCAGTTCTTCAACACCGTCACCACCGATCCGTCCGCGGCGTCGTCAGTGACCACCGGCCGGCTGCACGACCAGGGCCCGCAGGCGCTCGCCGAGCGGTACGCCGGCATCGCCTACTTCGAGGTCAAGAAGGTCAGCATCGACCAGCAGCGGGGCGTCACGGTCAACACGGTCGAGGTCACCCACACCGACGGGACCAAGACGACCGAGGAGCGCACGCTGACGTTCGGCGACGGTGACAAGATCACCGCTGACGGTCAGTAGCCGATCACGCACGTGCGGTTCGCCCGTTCTGATGCACGTGCGGTGCGCCGAGCGGTTATGCCTGGTCCGGGTGGGTGACATAAGCTGCCGCTCGTCGTATGGCGACGGCATTCCGGCGACAGAGCCTGGTGGTGGCCGTCCGCACAGGGTTACCTGACGACAGCGGATCCGGAACCGGCCACGAGTCGGCCGTCCGGACCAACGGCTCCCCGGCGAACGGCCGAGTGGCCGTCCCCGGAACCCAGAGCGAGGACTTTCGTGCTTGATCGGCAGCGCACACGGCGTGAGACACCCCACGCCGTCCGCGTCGAGGACGTCATCCCGGCCGAGATCCTGGACGGCGTCGCCGACGCCGAACGCGACCACCTCGAGCGGGTCTTCCGCGACCCGCAGAAGTTCCTGCCGTCGCGGACCGAACCGGCCCGCGAGCCGGAGCAGACCGAAGACGGCGATGAGCCGGAAAGCCGGTTCGCGCGCCGCGCGAAGCTGACCGGGCTCGTCGCCGCGGGTGCGCTCGTCGCCGGTGCCGTGATCGCCGCGCCGATGCTGACCAGCTCCCACCGCGCCGCGTCCTCCGGCGGCCAGAGCACGCCCGCCGGCTTCAGCGGCGCCGCGGAGCTCGGCGGCCTCGCCGTGCCGCAGCACCAGGCCGGTGGCAGCGCGCCGGAGCAGCACGGGCCGGTGACGCCGGGCACGCACTCCGAGGACCCGCCGACGGTGTCCCACCCGTCGAACGGCAGCCCGCGGACCCGGACCGCGCCGGTACCGGCCACCCCGGTACCGGACACCGCGGCCGACGCGCGCAGCGCGAGCCGCAAGATCCAGGCCGTCAAGGACTTCTACGCCGCCATCGCCCGCGACTCGGCGGGCGCACTGGCGCTGCTGAGCCCGGCGCTGGTCGACGGCTCGGCCGGCGAGCTGGTCCGCACCTGGAGCTCGATGGACGCCATCGACGTCCAGGAGGCCGACACGCAGATCAAGCCGGACGGCTCGATCCTCGCGGTCGCGACGCTGCACCGGCCGGACGGCGCGCTGGTGCGCGTCACCCAGCTGTTCCGGGTGGCCGACACCGGCGGGTTGATCACCGAAGCCGAGCTCGTCTCGGCCCAGTACATGTAGCCCACCGCGATCACCCGTTCACCCGTGGCTCAAGTGCCCGTGCCGATTTCGTGTGCGCAGAGTGAGCGCCTAGCCTTGTCACGGGCCGGTCTCGGAAAAGCCGGTTCAGAGCCCACGACATCTGCATACGCTCCAGCGAAGCGGCCTGCTCGTGGCCGCGTCACCAGGCACCAATCCGCACGCCCTGGTGAAGTCGGAGCCCCAAGGGAGGTCGCGTGAGCGACGAGGGTCGTCTGGTCGCCGATCGATACCGCATCGTCGGCCGGATCGGCACGGGCGCGATGGGGGCCGTCTGGCAGGCGCACGACGAGGTGCTCGGCCGCACGGTGGCCATCAAGCAGCTCCTGCTCCAGCCGCACCTGGACCAGCACGACGCCGAGGACGCCCGCCAGCGGACGATGCGCGAGGGCCGGATCGCGGCGCGGCTGCACCACCCCAACGCGATCTCCGTCTTCGACGTCGTCACCGACGACAACGGGCAGCCGTGCCTGATCATGGAGTACCTCAACTCCACCAGCCTGGCCGCCGTGCTGCAGGACCGCCGCACGCTGCCGCCGACCGAAGTGGCGCGCATCGGCGCCCAGGTCGCCGCGGCGCTGCGCGAGGCCCACGCCGTCGGGATCGTGCACCGCGACATCAAGCCGGGCAACATCCTCCTCGGCGCCAACGGCGTCGTGAAGATCACCGACTTCGGCATCTCCCGGGCCAAGGACGACGTCACGGTCACCAAGACCGGGATGATCGCCGGCACCCCCGCCTACCTGGCCCCCGAAGTCGCCATCGGCGGCGAGCCCGGCCCGGAGTCCGACATCTTTTCGCTCGGCTCCACGCTCTACGCGGCGTGCGAGGGCCAGCCGCCGTTCGGGCTGTCCGAAAACACGCTGAGCCTGCTGCACGCGGTCGCGGCCGGGCAGATCAACCCGCCTCGCCAGTCCGGGCCGCTGGCGAGCGTGCTGGCCGTGCTGCTGCACCCGGAAATCGAGCACCGGCCGACCGCCGAGGAGTGCGAAGAGCTGCTCGCGGCCGTCGCGCGCGGCGAGACCCCGCTCGGCGGCCCGGCGGACGAGACCATGATGGCGGCGTCCGCCGGCGTCCTCGGCGCGGCCGCCGTCGCCGACCCGCACGCGACCCAGATGTTCGACGAGGTCCCCGCGGGCCACTCCGGCACGCTGCTGGCCGGCGCGGCCCCGACGCAGGCCGTGCCGTACTACGACGAGGACGACTACCCGGAGGCCACCGGCTACCCGGAGGACGACTACGACGGGTACGGCCACTACCGCGACGACGACCACCAGGCGGCCGGGGGCGTGCCGCCCGGGCTGGCCGCGACCCGAGCCGTGCCCGTCCCGCCGCACGAGCAGAGCGGGTACGAGGACGACTACGACGACTACGACGACGAGCCCGCCCCGCCGCCACCGCCCCGGTCGCGTCCGCAGCTGAGCCCGGTCGACGAGGACGACGAGAAGCCCGGCGCGTGGAAGCGCCCGGCGATCATCGGCGGCGTCGTGGTCGTGGGCCTGGTCGCGCTGGTCGTCTGGCTGCTGAGCCCGAACAACCCGGAGGCGCCGGCCGCGCCGGTGTCCAGCAGCAAGCCGAAGCCGGTCGCGACGTCGGAATCGCCGCCGTCGACGACGGAGGAGTCGTTCACCACGGCCGACGTGCCGCCGCCGGTGTCGGAGACGTCTTCGACGTCGAAGCGCGTGACGACGTCGCGGAGCTCCGAACCGGAAAAGACCACGACGCCGAAGACGACTACGCCGACGAAATCGTCGGTCGTCGAAACCACCCCGTCGCCTCCCGACTCCAGCTCCCCTGCTCCAACGAGCACGCCACCAGCCGGTGCATGATCGAGGTCAATCTTGAGTTCTGAAGGCACCATCGTCGGCGGCCGGTTCCGGCTGGACCAGCCGATCGGCCGCGGCCGCGCGGGCATCGTGTGGCTGGCGTTCGACACGCGGCTGTTCCGGACCGTCGCGATGAAGCGGATGTACCTGCCGGTCGGGGCGGGTGCGCGCGCCGAGCAGGCACGGGCGGCCGCCATGCAGGAGGGCAAGGACGCGGCGCGGATCGACCACCCGTGCGCGATCAAGGTGTTCGACGTGCTGCCCGACGGCCAGGACGTCTGGCTGGTGATGGAGTACATCCCGTCGCGCAGCATGGCGACCTTCCTCGCCGAGCACGGCAGGCTCTCCCCCGATCAGGCGGCGCTGCTGGGCATCCAGCTCGGGAACGCACTGGCGGCCATCCACGCGGCCGGGTTCGTGCACCGCACCCTCGAGCCGGGCACGGTGCTGCTGGCCGACGACGGCGGCGTGAAGCTCACCGACATCGGCATCAGCGGCGGCGGGCCGAGCCCGGCGTACGTGGCGCCCGAGGTCGCCCGCGGCCTGCCGGGCACGCCGGCGGCGGACGTCTTCTCCCTCGGCGCGACGCTCTACACCTCCGTGGAGGGTGTGCCGCCGTTCGGCGACGACGGCCAGTCGTCGGAACGGCCGCCGCACAACTCGGGCGTCCTCACCGAGGCGCTCCGCAAGATGCTGCGCGCGGACCCGACGACCCGGCCGACGATGACGGACACCGTCCAGTCGCTGAAGGCGATCACCGAAGGCCGCGAGACGGGGTTCATCCCGCCGACGGCTCCCGGGATGCCGCCGCCACCCCTCCCGCCCTTCAACCCCGGGCTGGCAGCCGCGGGGCCGCCGATGCCGCCGTCGGGACCGCAGTTCCAGCAGCAGCTGCCGGTCGCCGCGCCCGGCTACTCCTCGGCGGAGGAGACGCAGCGGATGCAGCCGGTACCGCCGCCGACGCAGTACGCGCCGCCGCTCGCGCCGGGCGCCCAGCCGCAGGCCCAGGAGTGGAACCTGCCGGTGTCGAAGAAGACGCTGGTCACCGTGGCCGCGATCCTGGTGGCGGTGCTGGTCGGCATCCTCGTCTCGGAGCTGTTCTTCGTCTAGTGTCGTTGCAGTACTAGGCGACCTTGGCGGTCGCCGCACGCATGGCGCGCAGCAGCGTGCGGACAGCCGGGTGCCCCCAGGCCCGGGACGCCACCGCGGCGTGGATCGCGCGGACCGGCTCCGGGTGGCGGATCTTGCGGACGACCACGCCGGGGTGCGGGGTGCCGAGCCCGAGTTCGGGGATCAGGCCCACGCCGATGCCGGCGGCGACGAACCCCTGCGCCGTCTGGTAGTCCTCGGACTCGACCACGACGTTCGGCGCGAAGCCGGCGGACGCGCAGGCACCGAGCAGGATGTCGCGGCAGACGCCGGGCAGGCCGTCGACGCCGACCCAGGGCTCTTCGGCGAACTCCGTGAGGTCCAGCACGCGCTTGCGGGCCAGCGGGTGGGTCTTCGGCAGCACCGCCCGGTACGGGTCGTCGAGCAGGTGCACCAGTTCGACGCCCTTGGCGGGCGGGGTCTTGCGCGGGAAGACGGTGATCGCGACGTCCGCCTCGCCGGACTCGACGTCCAGGATGGGGTCGTCGAGTTCGACCAGCTTGAGGTCGAGGCGCACGCCCGGGTGCTCGCGGCGGACCGCGGCGATGGCGGGCGGGACGAGCGACGCACCGGCCGTCGCGAAGTAGCGGATCGAGACGCGGCCGATGCGGCCCTCCTTGAGCTCGGTCAGCGCCGCTTCGGCCTTGGCGAGCTCGGCGCTGAGCGTCTCGGCGTGCTCGCACAGCAGCGACCCCGCCGGGGTCGGCCGGACGCCCCGGCCGACGCGTTCGAGCAGCTCGGTGCCGGCCTCGCGTTCCAGCGTGGACAGCTGCTGGCTGATCGCGGACGGCGTGTAGCCGAGGTTGCGGGCCGCGGCGGTGATCGACCCGCTGGTGATGACGGCGCGGAGGACCTGCATGCGGCGGACGTCGAGCATGCCCCGATCGTACAGTGCAGCTTAAGTGTCCCTGCAGTTATTTTCGCTTGTCCTTACGTCTGCCCCGGGTGAAGCTGACGCTGAAATCGAAGGAGGACTGGGGTGGGCGAGACGAAGACCCTGCTCAGGATCGCCGCGCTGGCGCTGATGTGGGGCTCGAGTTTCTTCTGGATCAAGCTGGGACTCGGGATGTTTTCCCCGGTGCAGCTGGTGCTGGCGCGACTGGTGCTCGGGGCCGCCATGCTGCTGGTGCTGTGCCGCTTTCAGCGGGCGCGGCTCCCGCGCGACCGCCGGATGTGGGGACACCTGGCGGTGGCGGCGTTCTTCCACAACGCGCTGCCGTTCCTGCTGTTCGCGATCGGCGAGACCACGGTCGATTCGGGGATCACCGGGGTGCTGAACTCGACGACGCCGCTGTGGGTGCTGCTCGCGGCGCCGATGATGGGATCGTCGTCGCGAATGACCGGGACACGGCTGGCCGGGCTGGTCGCCGGCCTCGGCGGGATCCTGCTGATCTTCGCGCCGTGGCAGGCGTCGGGGCTGCTGAGCTGGGGCGCGCTGGCGTGCCTAGCGGCGGCGGCGAGCTACGGCTTCGCGTTCGTCTACGAAGGCAAGTACCTGTCGGACCCGTCGCTGTCGCCGTACGCGACTTCGGCCGGCCAGATGCTCCTGGCCAGTGGGATGCTGCTCCTGGCGCTACCGGCGGGCGGGTTCGCGCCGGTGCAGGTGTCCACGGGGCCGCTGCTCGCGATCCTGGTCCTGGGCATCGGCTCGACGGGCTTCGCGTTCGCGCTGAACTACCAGCTGCTGGCGAGCGAAGGCGCGGTGGCGGCGTCCGTGGTCGGCTATCTGCTGCCGGTCGTGTCGGTGCTGCTCGGCGCGCTGTTCCTGGGCGAGCAGCTGCACCTGCGGGTGATCGCGGGAATGGTCGTCGTGCTCGGCGGGGTGGCGTTGACGCGGATCCCGAAGCGGGTGCCGGCGGAGCCGGCGCTCGAACGGGTCTAGACCAGGCGGCGGTCGGAGGCCCAGCGGGAGAGCTCGTAGCGGTTCGACAGCTGGGTCTTCCGCAGGACGCTCGACACGTGCGTCTCCACCGTCTTCACCGAGATGAACAGCTCCGACGCGATCTCCTTGTAGGCGTACCCGCGGGCCAGCAGCCGCAGGACGTCCCGCTCGCGCGGGGTCAGCAGGTCCAGCTCGGGGTCGTTGATCGGGGCCGAGCCGGGGCGGTCGGCGAACGCGTCCAGCACGAAGCCGGCCAGCCGCGGCGAGAACACCGCGTCGCCGTCCGAGACGCGGACCACCGCGCGGACCAGTTCCTTCGACGAGATCGTCTTCGTCACGTACCCGCGCGCGCCGGCGCGGATGACCGCGATGACGTCCTCGGCCGCATCGGAGACCGAGAGGGCCAGGAACACCACGTCCGGCAGCTCCGGGCGCACGCGGCGCAGCACCTCGGCGCCACCGCCGTCGGGCATGTGCACGTCGAGCAGCACCACCTGGGGCTTGGTCCGGACGATTCCGGCGACGGCCTCGGCCACCGAGCCGGCCTCGCCGACGACGCGGACCTCGTCGGTGATCGAGTCGAGCTCCGTGCGCACCCCCGCGCGGAACAGCGCGTGGTCGTCGACGAGGAACACCTTGACCGGTTCACGCTGGCTTTCCGTCACGTCGTCGAGCATAGCCGCCTCACGCCACTCCCTTACCGGCTTTCACCGGCATGGCGAGCTGCACCTCGGTGCCCTCCCCCGGCGCGGTGCGGACCTTGCACGTGCCGCCGTGCCGGGTCATCCGGCCGCGGATCGAGTCGGCGAGCCCGTGGCGGTCGTCCGGGACGAGGTCGGGGTCGAAGCCCTTGCCGCGGTCGCGGACGAACACCGTGACCGCCGTCGGCTCGACCTCGGCGAAAACGCTGACCTCCTCGACGCCGGCGTGCTTGGCGGCGTTGACGATCGCCTCCCGGGCGGCCTGGACGAGGGCGACCAGCGATTCGTCGAGCTCGGCGTCGCCGACGACGACCTGGCCGACGGAGATCGCGAAGGTGTCCTCGACTTCGCCGCACGCCGTCGCGAGCGCTTCGGACAGTTGCCCGGCGGCTTCTTCGACGTTCTCGGCCGGCTTGCCGTAGCCGTTCGGGCCGTAGAGCCAGCCGCGCAGCTCGCGCTCCTGGCTGCGGGCCAGCCGCGCGACCTCACGCGGCTGCTCGCTCTGCTTCTGGATCAGGGCGAGCGTCTGCAGGACGGAGTCGTGCAGGTGGGCGGCGATTTCGGCGCGTTCGTCGGTGCGGATGCGGGCCTTGCGCTCGTCGGAGAGGTCCCGGACCAGCCGCAGCCAGAACGGCACGGTCAGCACGGCGACCCCGATCAGGGTGGCGATGACGGCGATCAGCGCGAACTGGACCTGGTCGAGGCTGCCGCTGCGGAGCACGACGACGCCGATGCCGGTGATCACCAGCGCGACGCCGGCGACGATCCGGATGGCGGCCGACCAGCCGCCCCCGCCGAGGAACGCCCCGGCGAAGCCGTCCTTCGCGCCGACCTTCCAGCGGCGGCGCTGCGATTCGTCGGCCTCCCGCCAGACCACCGCCGCACCGAGCATGGCCACGGCCAGTGGCACCGCGATCCAGCCGCTGATGAACCCGGTCAGCGTCCCGCTGGCGACGGCGAGGCCGACACCCAACGCGATCAGGCCGAACGCCTGCTGGCGTTCCTTCCGGGTCGGCGCGTCCGCGGCTTCTTCGGACTGCTGCTGGACGAACACCCAGAGGAGGCCGTAGGCGAGCAGCCCTGCGCCGTTGAGCGCGGCCAGCAGCGCGAAGGCCGTCCGCGCCCAGACGACCGGGACGCCGAGGTGGTCGGCGAGACCGCCGGCCACCCCGGCGATGGCGCGCCCGGACCGGCGCCGGTACATCTTCGGCGTGGCCGGGTCCGTGGTGGCCGGGATCGCCTGCTCGGCGGTGACGTGGTCGAGGGACTCCTGCACGCCGTCCATGGTCACACGCACCGGTGTCCGGTTCCATCGGGGAAACCCCTGATCCGGTGGCAGACTGTGGTCGTGCCCGCATCGTTGGACGGCCGCGTCGCGCTGGTCACGGGAGTCAGCCGCCGGGCGGGCATCGGCCACGCGATCGCCGGACGGCTGGCCGCGCTCGGCGCGGAGGTCTTCCGCCACCACTACGCACGCCACGACCGGGAGCAGCCGTGGGGCGCGGATCCCGCACAGCCGGACGGTCTGGAGCTGGACCTGGCCGAACCGGACGCACCGGAGCGGCTGCTGGCGGCCGCCGCCGCGGCGCACGGGCACGTCGACATCCTGGTCTGCAACCACGCGCTGAGCGGGTCGGACGGCGGCCTCGGCGAACTGGACGCCGCGATGCTCGACGCGCACTGGGCGGTCAACACGCGGTCGTCCATCCTGCTGGCGCAGGCGTTCGCCACCCGGCACGACGGCCGTCCGGGCGGCCGGATCGTGTTCTTCACGTCCGGGCAGGACCTCGGCCCGATGCCGCGCGAGATTGCGTACGCGGCGAGCAAGGGTGCGTTGGCGTCGATCACGCGCTCCCTCGCGGACGCGCTGGCCGACCGCGCGATCACGGTGAACGCGGTCAACCCCGGCCCGGTCGACACCGGCTACGCACCCCTGGACGTCCACGAGGCGATGCGCCTCCGGTTCCCGCGAGGCCGCTGGGGCACCCCGGAAGCCGCGGCGAAGCTGGTGGGTTTCCTGGCGACGGACGACGCGGACTGGATCACCGGCCAGACGATCAACTCGGAGGGCGGCTTCCGCCGCTGAGCGCGATCAGTGCCACGGGGCCGGCCCGGTGCGGCTCGCCCACGCGGCCAGGCCGGGCCCATCGAACAGGCGGATGCCGTGGTGAGCGGCGTACTGCCGGGCCTGCTTGGTGAACGTCGAGGTCGTGACCACGGCGGCGACGCGCGCACCGTGCACGGTGTAGCAAGTACCGCCGAAGCGTTGCAGGTCGGGACCGGTGACCTTGCTGGCGACGCCGTACCGCTTGGCCTGGAGAACGATCTTGCGACCGTCCGGGGCGTAGGCGACCACGTCCGCGCCCAGGTCGCCCGCGCGCCCGGTCACCTGCGCCTGCGAACAGCCGTCCCGCGTGCACAGGAAAGCGAGGGCCCGCTCGAACTCGTTCGGCGCCATCGCGTGGTAGCGCGCGATCTCCTGGGACCGGGCGACTTCGAGCTGCCACGCTTGCCGCGCGTCGCGAGCGCGGGCTTGCTGCCACAGCACCAGGCCGGAGAGCGTCACGCCGAGCACGACCGTGCCGACGACGGCGGGGAGAACCGGGTGCGCCGCGACGAAGCCCAGCGCTCCGACCAAGACCGCGCCGACCGCGGCGACGCCCAACGCGGGGGCGACACAGCCGCCGGTTCCGGCCGCCTTCCTTCGTCGAGCCACGCAAGCTCCTCCGCAGTCCGGACCGGTTCCCCGGCGGCGTCCGGTGCTTTCGCGCCCGGATCCACCCGGAGCAAGGTCGCCGGCGGGAGCCGCCCGTTACACCACCCCTGGTAACGCCTCCGGGAAACCTCAGGGACCATCCCGGATGTTTCGCCGCCCCGGGTGCCGCATGCTCTTCGGTATGAGTGGTGCGAGCGAATCACGGGCGCCGAAAACGGGGCCGCTGAACGGGTTCGAGGAGACCGTCAAGGACTTCTGGGCCAGCCGGCCTCGGCGGCCGCATGCCGGGCGGAAGGTCGCCGGCGTGGCCGCCGCGATCGGGTACCGGTACGGGATCGATCCCGTTGTCGTGCGGATCGCCCTGGTGGTCACGACGATCTTCGGCGGCTTCGGGGTTCCCTTCTACCTGCTGGGGTGGCTGTTCCTGCCCGGGGAGAGCGACGAGGTCTCCGGCTTCGAAGGCCTCATCGGGCGCGGCCGGTCGTCGGTGTCGCCGGCGTTCGCCATCGTGCTGATGGTCCTCACCGTGGTCAGCACCGGGGGCTCGATCAGCGGCTCGTGGTTCGACGGCGGCGGCCTCATCAGCTGCGCCCTCATCGCCACCGCGCTCTACCTGCTGCACCGCAGCCGCGGCCACGAGAACCGTCCCGCGCCGGTCTCCACGCGGACGTCGTACCCGGCCTTCACCGGAAACGGAGCCTTCACCATGACCGACACCGCGACCGCCGACGCGCAGTCGCCGTCGCAGCAGTGGGACCCGCTCGCCGCCGACCCGGCCGGCTGGGACCTGCCCGACGCGCCCCCCATCCCGGAGCCGCCGCGGCCCACGCCGTCGCCGTCGTACCGGCGGCCCGAGCCGCGCCGCCACTCGAAGGTCGGTTCCGCGACGTTCGCGCTCGCCGTGCTGACCGCCGGTGGCGGGGTGCTGGCGAACCTCGACGGAATGGCGTGGTTCTCCGTCCAGCACGTCATCGGGCTGATGCTCGGCGTGGTCGGGATCGGCCTGGTCGTCGGCGCTTTCGTCCGCGGCGGCCGTGGCCTGATCGGACTCGCGGTGCCGCTGGCGATCGCCGGGATGGTCCTGACGACGGTGCCGTTCCAGAACTTCCCGGTCCGCGGCGGCGTCGGCGACCTGAACGAGACGCCGCATTCGGTGACCGAACTGAAGCCGCTCTACCAGCACGCGGCAGGCGACATCCACCTCGACCTGACCGCGCTGCCGGCCGGGAACCCGATCACGACCGACGTCGTAAACGGCGCGGGCAACACCAGGATCACCGTGCCGGCGACGGCCGACGTCACCTTCGACTGCCACACCGGCGCCGGCTCGGTGGCCTGCTTCGACCGGTCGACCGACGGGATCAGCGAAAAGCTGACCGGGACCGACTACGGCACCGACGGCGTCGGTGGCCAGCAAATCACCCTGCACGTCTCGAACAGTGTGGGCGACGTGGAGGTGCAGCGTGACTGACCAGAACCCCTACGCCTACGACAACGCGACGGAAACCCAGCCCGCCAAGCGGGGCGTGGACGCCTTCACCCTGATCATCGGGGTCGCGACGCTGCTGGTGTCGGCGTACGTCCTCTCGGACGGCGCGACCTGGCTGCCGCGGTTCGACTTCCGCTGGGTGATCGCCGGCGGCGCGGTGTTCGTGGGACTGCTGCTCCTCGGCGCGTCGTTCGGCGGCAAACGCCGCCGCTGAACCACCGAAGACCACCACTCTCTCGAGGCCCCGGAGCCCACGCCGGGGCCTCGAGTCCTGTTCAGGACGAGGTCACTCCCACTCGATGGTGCCCGGCGGCTTGGACGTCACGTCCAGCACCACCCGGTTGACCTCCGCCACCTCGTTGGTGATGCGGGTGGAGATCCGCTCCAGGACCTCGTAGGGCAGGCGCGTCCAGTCCGCCGTCATGGCGTCCTCCGACGACACCGGCCGCAGCACCACCGGGTGCCCGTACGTCCGGCCGTCGCCCTGGACGCCGACGCTGCGGACGTCGGCCAGCAGCACCACCGGGCACTGCCAGATGCTGCGGTCCAGCCCGGCCGCCGTCAGCTCCTCGCGCGCGATCAGGTCGGCCGAGCGGAGGGTGTCGAGCCGCTCCTGGTCGACCGCGCCGATGATCCGGATGCCGAGGCCGGGGCCGGGGAACGGCTGGCGCTGCACGATCGTCTCGGGCAGGCCCAGCTCCAGGCCGACCCGGCGGACCTCGTCCTTGAACAGCAGCCGCAGGGGCTCGACCAGCTCGAACTGCAGGTCGTCCGGCAGGCCGCCGACGTTGTGGTGGCTCTTGATGTTCGCCGTGCCCTCGCCGCCGCCGGACTCGACGACGTCCGGGTACAGCGTGCCCTGCACGAGGAACCGGTAGTCGCCCGCGGCCTTGAGGTCGCGCTCGGCCTGCTCGAACACGCGGATGAACTCGCGGCCGATGATCTTGCGCTTCTGCTCCGGGTCGGTGACGCCGGCCAGCGCGTCGAGGAAGCGTTCCCGCGCGTCGATCGTGACGAGGTTGACCCCGGTGGCGGAGACGAAGTCCTGCTCGACCTGGGTGCGCTCGCCCGCCCGCAGCAGGCCGTGGTCGACGAACACGCAGGTCAGCCGGTCGCCGATGGCGCGCTGCACGAGCGCGGCCGCGACGGCCGAGTCGACCCCGCCGGACAGCCCGCAGATCGCGCGGCCGTCACCGATCTGGTCGCTGATCCGCTGGACCTGGTCTTCGACGATCGACGACGTCGTCCACTGCGGCTCGATGCCGGCGATGTCGCGCAGGAACCGGCGCAGCACCTCCTGGCCGTGCGGCGAGTGCGCGACCTCCGGGTGGTACTGGACGCCGGCGAAGCGGCGCTCGACGTCTTCGAAGCCGGCGACCGCGGCGCCGTCGGAAGACGCCGTGACGACCGAGCCCTCGGGGGCCTTGGTGACGCTGTCGTTGTGGCTCATCCAGGCGGGCTGGTGGGCGGGCAGGCCGGAGTGCAGCACACCGCCGTCGCCGGTGATGCGGACCTCGGTGCGGCCGAACTCGCGGACCCCGGTCGGCTCGACGACCCCGCCGAGCGCGCTGGCCAGCAGCTGGTGGCCGTAGCAGATGCCGAACATCGGCACGCCGGCTTCGGTGAGCTTCGGGTCCATGCCCGGCGCGCCTTCGGCGTACACACTCGACGGCCCGCCGGAGAGGATGATGGCCGAGGGGTTCTTCGCGAGGATCTCTTCGGTGGACGCGCTGTGCGGCACGACCTCCGAGTAGATCTGCGCCTCGCGGACGCGCCGGGCGATCAGCTGCGCGTACTGCGCCCCGAAGTCCACGACGAGAACCGGACCGGTGGGGTTGGGCACCTGGCGCCTCCAGACGAGAAGTGGGCTACCCCGCCATCGTCCCAGGTGGGCCCGGTCACCCGGATTCAGGGCCGGAACTGTCCTGAATCGGGCCTACGGTCCCCCTATGACCGTGAACTGGACGAAGGAACTGACCGAACAGCTCGACTTCCACTGGAACGTGCTGGTCCGCCCGAAGCTCGAGGGGCTCACCGACGACGAATACCTCTGGGAGCCGGTCGCGGGCTGCTGGACCGTGCGCCCGCGGAAGTCGGACGACGAACCCGGCACCGGCCCGTTCACCATCGACTTCGCCTTCCCCGAGCCGACGCCGCCGCCGGTCACGACGATCGCCTGGCGGCTCGGTCACGTCCTCGTCGGCGTGCTGGGCGCGCGGATCGCGTCCCACTTCGGTGGTGCGCCGATCGGCTACGACACCTACCCGTACCCCGGAACGGCCGGCGAGGCGCTCGCAGAGCTCGACAAGCTGTACGCGCAGTGGCTCGAAGGCGTCGGGGCGCTCGACGAGGACGGCTTGGCGCGGCCGTGCGGCCCCGCCGAAGGCCCGTACGCGGAGTATCCGATGGCGACGCTGGTGCTCCACATCCACCGGGAGATGATCCACCACTGCGCCGAGGTCCTCCTGCTGCGCGACCTCTACCGCAGTCGTGAGTGGTAATTCGGGTTCTAACCCGAATTACCGCTCACGACCCGCGGGAGCAGCGCGAAGCCCAGCGCCATGCCGAGCAGCGCGGGCAGGCCGTGGTTGTCGTGGACGACCGTGTCGGCGACGGCCAGCACCGGCACCGCGAACGCCATGATGCGGAACTGCACCGGCAGCACGACGCCGTAGCGGCGCGAAGCCACCACGACGACCGCGGCCAGCGCGCCGATCAGGCCGACGACGCACATCGAGTTGCCCGCGCCGACGGGGTTGAGCCAGAGGTAGCTCATGACCTGGCCGAACAGGCCGCAGCCGAAGTAGAGGACGAGCCACCGCGCGCGGCCGAACACCCGCTCGGCGAGCGTGCCGAAGACCGCCAGCCAGAGCAGGTTCGACACCAGGCCGAACGCCCGGCCGTCCTGGAAGAACATGCCGGTGACCAGCCGGTACCACTCGCCCGCGTCGATGCGGGCCGCGTTGCGGTGCATCGCGTCGTACAGTGGCGGGTGCGCCAGCTGCGCGATCCCGCACGCCAGCGTCACCGCGAACACCGCCGCGGTGAGGTACGGACGGCGTGGCCCCGTGGCGAGTCGCCCGAACGGGCTGCGGGCTGCGGTGGGCGTGGTCATGACCGAGAATCTAGGCGCGTCGACGCGGCCGCACCCCCTCCGTTTGTCACGGTCCGCGCAGGGAAAGGCACTTGCATGCGAGCGACAGTCATCTACGGTGCCGGCGATGTCCGCGTCGAAACCGTCCCCGACCCGAAGCTGGTGGAGCCGACCGACGTCGTCCTGCGGGTCGTGCGGTCCTGCATCTGCGGCAGCGACCTCTGGCCGTACGCCGACATGACGCCGAGCGAGCACGGCCGCCGGATCGGGCACGAGTTCCTCGGGACCGTCGAGGAGACCGGCGCGGACGTCCGGAGCGTCACCAAGGGCGACCTCGTCATCGCGCCGTTCGTCTACTCCGACAACACCTGCCAGTTCTGCCGGGAAGGGCTCCAGACGTCGTGCGTGCACGGCGGGTTCTGGGGCGCGAAGGGCGTCGACGGCGGCCAGGGCGAGGCGGTCCGCGTGCCCCAGGCCGACGGCACCCTCGTCAAGGTGCCGCACACCGAGGACGACGCGCAGCTCGCGTCGCTGCTCACGCTGTCGGACGTCTTCCCGACCGGCCACCACGCCGCGACGAAGGCGCGCGTCACCCGCGGGCAGAACGTCACCGTGATCGGTGACGGTGCTGTCGGCCTCTCCGCCGTCCTCGCCGCGAAGCGGCTGGGCGCCGAGCGGGTCGTCCTCATGGGACGTCACCGGGCGCGCACCGACCTCGGCCGCGAGTTCGGCGCGACCGAGGTCATCGCCGAGCGTGGCGAAGAGGGCATCGCGAAGGTGCGCGAGCTGACCGGCGGCGAAGGCACCCACGCCGTCCTCGAATGCGTCGGCACGAAGGCCGCCTTCGAGATGGCTGTCGGCGTCGTGCGGGCGGGCGGCGCGGTCAGCCGCGTCGGCGTCCCGCAGTACGAGGAGGGCCCCATCGGCCCGGCGCTGTTCCGGCGCAACATCACCGTCACCGGCGGGGTCGCCCCGGCGCGGGCCTACATCCCCGAGCTGCTGCCGGACGTCCTCGACGGCAAGTACCAGCCCGGCAAGGTCTTCGACCGCACGATCGGCGTCGAAGACGTCCCCGCCGGCTACCGCGCGATGGCGGACCGCGAAGCGCTGAAGGTGCTCATCAAGCCGTGACCCGTCCGGGCAGGGTGCCGGCAAAGTCGATCGCTGTGGCAGGCCGCCGCCGCTGAAGCCAACTCACTGCCCGCAGCGGCCAACTCACTGCCCGCAGCGGCCAACTCACCGGGAACGCGGGCGAGTGGGCCGGACGCGACGGCGCGAATTCGCCAACCACACCGTGCGACGTCCCGCATGACCCACTCGCCGCGTTCGAAACCGCCACCAACTTTGCCGGAACCGTGACCCGTCCGGGTGGGGGTCCACCGGTCGTGCCCCTGCCCCGATTACGTTGGTACGCATGGACATGATCACCCCCGAGCCGCGCCCCGCCTGGATCGCCGGCCGCCCCGAAGCGGGCGCCACCACCCTCGTCGTGCACCACCCGTACGACGGCAGCGAGGTCGCCACGGTCGCCGTGCCCGGGCCGGAGCAGGTCGAACGCGCGGTGGCCGCCGCGGCTTCGGTCGCCAAGGAGTTCCGGCGCAGCCCCGCGCACCTGCGCGCGGGGGCGCTCGACCACGTCTCCCGCGTGCTCGCCGGGCGCGCCGAAGAGATCGCCGAAGTGATCACCGCCGAGAACGGCAAGCCGCTCAAGTGGGCCGAGGCCGAGGTCAAGCGCGCGGTCTCGGTGTTCCGGATCGCCGCCGAGGAGGCCCGCCGCTTCACCGGCGACGTCCAGCGCCTCGACACCGACCCCGCGGGCGAGGCGCGGCTGGCGCTGACCCGCCGCGTCCCGCGCGGGCCGGTGCTCGGCATCGCGCCGTTCAACTTCCCGCTCAACCTGGTGGCGCACAAGGTCGCGCCGTCGCTGGCGATCGGTGCGCCGATCATCGTCAAGCCCGCGCCGCGGACGCCGTTGTCGGCGCTGATCCTCGGTGAGATCCTGGCCGAGACGGACCTGCCCGAAGGCGCGTTTTCCGTGCTGCCGCTGGGAAACGAGGAGACGCAGGCCCTCGTCGCCGACCCGCGGCTGCCCGTCGTGTCGTTCACCGGCTCCGGTCCGGTCGGCTGGTCGCTCAAGGACGCCGCGCCGCGCAAGCACGTCGTGCTCGAGCTCGGCGGCAACGCGGCGGCGGTCGTGCTGCGCGACTGGCCCGATCCCGAAGGCGCCGCCCACCGCATCGCCACCTTCGGCAACTACCAGGCCGGCCAGTCGTGCATCGCCGTGCAGCGGGTGATCGTGGACGCCGCCGTGGCCGAGGAGTTCGTGCCCGCCCTGCTGGAAGCCGTCGAGGCGCAGCGGACCGGCGACCCGTACGACCGCACCACCGACGTCGGCCCGGTGGTCGACGAAGCTGCCGCCGAACGGATCGTCGCGTGGATCGACGACGCTGTGGCCGCGGGCGCGAAGGTGCTCACCGGCGGCACCCGCGACGGCGCGACCGTCGCCCCGACCCTGCTCACCGACGTCCCGCCGGACACGAAGGCGTGGAACGAAGAGATCTTCGGCCCGGTCCTCGCGGTGTCCGTTGTGGATGGTGTGGACGCCGCCTTCCGCTCGGTCAACGAATCCGCGTACGGCCTGCAGGCCGGCGTCTTCACCACCGACATCCAGCTGGCGTTCCACGCGTCCGCCGAGCTCGAGGTGGGCGGCGTGATCATCGGTGACGTCCCGTCCTACCGCGCCGACCAGATGCCCTACGGCGGCGTCAAGGGCTCCGGCGTCGGCCGCGAAGGCGTGCTCGCCGCGATGCACGACCTGACGGAGGAGCGCGTCACCGTCTTCACCGGCATCGACCTCTAACTGACCACGCCCTGCCCGAACCGGAAGACGATCTGCGGGTCGTACTTCCGCGCGACGTCCTGCAGCCGCTGGGCGTTGTCGCCGTAGTAGGCGGCCTTCCAGTCGGGCAGGGCCGGGTCGATGTAGTTGACGTACCCGCCGCCCGCGCCGGCCGCGGCGAGCCCCGCGACGGCTTCGCCGACCGCCTGGGTGACATTCGCCCGGTTCTTCGCCGTCGCGGGCGCGTAGACCTGCACGCTGGCCAGCGCGTCGCGGTGCCAGAAGGCGGTGGCGTCCTTGGCCGGGACGGCCACCGCGCCGCCGAGGCCGTCGATGAGCAGGTCCATGCCCGGCCTGCCGTCGGCGACCGCGACGACCTTCGCGGCGTCGACCGGGGTGGTGATCATCCGCGACGACGCGACGAACGACTGGCGGTTCGAGCTGCCCGCGAAGTAGTTCATGGCGCCGAGGTAGTCCAGGCTCTTCACCACGCGCTGCGCCGGCCGGGCGCCGGCGTTGGTGGTCAGGTTGTTCAGCAGCGTGGTCAGCCCCGCGGTGCCGCCGACGTAGCAGCCGCCGACGCGGCACTGGACCGGCGACCCGCCCGAGAGCACCAGGTTCGCCCAGAGTTCCGGCGGCATCGCGGCGATCCACTGCTGCCACGCGGCGAGCACGCCGGCCGCGGACCCGGCCGGGAAGCGCAGCGAGAACACCGTCAGCTCCGCCGGCGCCGGATCGGTGTCGAAGGTGAACTCGGTGACGATGCCGAAGTTGCCACCGCCCCCGCCGCGCAGGGCCCAGAACAGGTCCGGCTCGGAGCTCGCGGACGCGGTGAGCATCCGGCCGTCGGCCGCGACGACCTGCGCGGAGCTGAGGTGGTCGCAGGTCAGGCCGTACTTGCGGGCGAGCACGCCGATGCCGCCACCGAGGGTCAGCCCGGCGATCCCGACCGTCGGGCAGGACCCGGCGGGCAGCGCGCGCCCGGCCCGCGCCAGCCCGGCGTAGACGTCCTTCAGCTTCGCGCCCGCGCCGATCACGGCCTTCCCGCCCTGGACGTCGATCTTGTTCAGCGCGGCCAGGTCGATGACCAGCCCGCTCTCGGGCACCGAATAGCCGGCGTAGCTGTGGCCGCCGCTGCGCGCGGCGAGGGAGACGCGCCCGGCCGCGGCCCGGACGCAGGTCTGGACGTCCTGGACGGTCGACGCGGTGGCGACGGCGACCGGGTTGTTGCTGTCGAACAGCTCGTTGAACCCGCGCTTGGCGGTGGCGTAGCCGTCACCGCCCGGCCGCAGCAGGCCGCCGGTCAGCTGGCTGCGCAGGTCGTCCCAGTTCGGCGGCCCGGTGGGCGGCCGGGTGGCGGGTGGCGCGGACGTCGTGGCCGCCGGTGCGGTCGAGGCGACCGGCGCCGGCGCGCTGTCCGGCCCGCACGCGGCGACGACGGCGCCGGCCGCCGAAACGCCCGCGATGCGCAGGAACGTCCTGCGGGGCAGGCCGGGTCGCCCCTGGTCGTTCTCACTGTCCACAGCGGACTCCTCGCTGCCGGGAACGCCCAGTGTAGAGCGGCCCCGAGGCGGTCACCTGGCGGAGCGGACCGGTCACGCCCAGGCAGGGATCGGGGGCACGTCGCCATCGAGGGCGGAGCCGTCGGAGCGCCCGCTGAGCCAGGCCAGGAGCGCCCCGGAAGAGCCGCGGACGGTCGCGCCGGCAGCGGCGCCCATCGTCCACTCGAACCCGTCGGCGACCAGGCGGAGCGCGGGGAGGTGGGCGCCGCGGGAGGTGATGGCGTGCTGGACGACGTCTTCGGTGAGCGGGCCGAGCAGCGACAGCACGCGGTCGAGGTCGTAGCCGCGGTCGAGGTCGGCGAGGTGGATGGTCAGTTCGGAGAGCCGCATCCGCGCGACGACGGCCCCGGTGACGGGCGCGCCCTGCCGGTTGCGGGCCTCCCGCGCCCAGGCGTCGTCCGGCATCGCCGCGGCGTACCGCTCGAAGCGCCCGGCCGACGCGACGAAGTCCGCGAGCAGGTCGGCGGCCGCGTGGCCGGCGCCGGCCTCGACGTCCCGCTCACGGGCCTCGGCACTGGGGTACATCGGGGTCTCGACGCCGGTGTTCGCCCAGACCAGCAGGTTGCGCACACCATCGGCGTTGCGGGCGACGTGCGCGAGGACGTGGGCACGAGACCAGCCGGGCAACGCGCTGGGTGCCCGCAGCTCGGGTTCACCCAGGCCACCGACGGCCAGCGCCCATTCGTCGTCGAGCTTCCGGATACCGCCGAGGAGTGCGTGTGCCTTGTCGGATGCCGTCACGGCCCCGAGTCTAGGAGGATCGACGGAGCGCCGCGGGGGCATCCGCGGGGACGGCCGGGTTCTTCGGCGCCACCGGCGCCAACCGGGCGTAGGGCACGTCCTGCGGCGGCCGGGCGTCCGCCTCGCCCTTGTTGGGCCAGAAGGAGAACGCGCGCTCGGCCTGGGCGGTGATGGTCAGCGACGGGTTCACGCCGAGGTTGGCGGTGATCGCCGCGCCGTCCACCACCGACAGCCCGGGGTAGCCGAACACCCGGTGGTAGGGGTCGATGACGCCCTCGTCGGCGGTGGCGCCGATCGGGACGCCGCCGATGAAGTGCGCCGTCAGCGGGATGTCGAAGATCTCGCCCCAGGTGCCGCCGGCGATGCCGCCGATGTGCCCGGCCGTGCGCTCGTTGGCCTCGTGCCCGGCGGGGATGAAGCTCGGGTTCGGCTCGCCGTGCCCCTGCTTCGAGGTGTACTTGCGCCGGCCGAACAGCCCGCGCCTGGTGTAGGTGGTGATCGAGTTGTCGAGGCTCTGCATCACCAGCAGGATCACCGTGCGCTCGCTCCAGCGGTAGCCGTTGAGCATCCGCGCCGACTGGACCGGGTGCTTGGCCAGGAACCGCACGAGCTGCTGCCAGCGCGGCACCGGCGAGGCTCCGTCGGTGGCGATCGTCTGCAGCAGGCTCATCGCGTTGCTGCCCTTGCCGTAGCGGACCGGCTCGATGTGGGTGTTCTCGTCGGGGTGGATCGACGACGTGATGGCGACGCCGCGGCTGAAGTTGCGGTTCTCGTCGACGTCGGTGCGGGCGGCGCCGATGATGGCCTCGGAGTTGGTGCGCGTCAGCTCGCCGAGCCGGCGCGAGAGCCGCGGCAGCCGTCCGGTGTCCTTCATCCGGTGCAGCAGGTTCTGGGTGCCCCAGGTCCCGGCGGCGAAGACGACCTTTTCGGCGGTGACGGTGGTCCGGAACCGCTTCGACGTCGTCCCGGTCTTCTTGAGGCTGACCTCGTAGCCGCCGTCGATCGGCTGGACCGAGGTCACCGTGGTGAGCGGGATGACCTGCGCGCCGTCCTTCTCCGCGAGGTGGAGGTAGTTCTTGACCAGCGTGTTCTTCGCCCCGACGCGGCAGCCGGTCATGCACGAGCCGCACTCGGTGCAGCCGGTGCGCTCCGGGCCGGCCCCGCCGAAGTACGGGTCCTTCGCGCGTTCGCCCGGCTTGCCGAAGTAGACGCCGACGGGCGTGGAGTGGAACGAATCGGCGACGCCCATGTCCTCGGCGACCGCGCGCATCACCACGTCCGACGGGGTCACGGTCGGGTTCGTCACGACGCCGAGCATGCGGCTCGCCTGGTCGTAGTGCGGGGCGAGCTCGGCTTCCCAGTCGGTGATGTGCGCCCACTGCCGGTCGGCGTAGAACGGCTTGAGCGGCCGGTACAGCGTGTTCGCGTAGACGAGCGAACCGCCGCCGACGCCGGCCCCGGCCAGCACCATGACGTCGTTGAGCATGTGGATGCGCTGGATGCCGTAGCAGCCGACCTGCGGCGCCCACAGGTAGCGCTTGAGGTCCCACGAGGTCTTCGCGAATTCGTCGTCGGCGAACCGGCGGCCGGCCTCGACGACGGCTACCCGGTAGCCCTTCTCGGTGAGCCGCAGCGCCGCGACGCTGCCGCCGAACCCCGACCCCACCACGACGACGTCGTAGTCGAAGCCACCCGCACTGGTGGTGGTGTTACTGGCAGTCACACCTGGAGCGTAACTCCGGCTTCGCGTTCTGACCAGAGGTAAGTTACCGGCCAGTCACCCTTCCGGACGCTTGTCAGACGACAATTGTGGGTAATGATCGGATAGCTCGATGTTCACGACGGCGATTCACCGCCAGGACGGGACACGATTTCCGGGAGGACCACGATGGGCCCCCAGCAGCTGACAGGTTGGCGCAAGTCGAGCCACAGCCACTTCGAAGAGAACGCCTGCGTCGAAATCGGCACCGCACCCGGTGTCGTCGGCGTGCGGGACACCAAGCAGGCCGGACTGCCGGCCCGTCCGGTGCTCGTCTGCTCCGCCGGCGCCTTCGCCGCGTTCCTCACGCACCTCACCGGCGAACGGTGAGCCCCACCCGCTGGAACTCCTTGAGGTCCGAGTAGCCCGTCTTCGCCATCGCCCGGCGAAGCGCCCCGAAGAGGTTCACGACGCCTTCCGCGTCGGACGACGGCCCGAACAGCAGGGTCTTGAGGTCGACGGCGTAGTCCGGACCCGCCGCCACGCGCGAGCGCGGCAGCGAAGGGTGCGCGGCCGCCGCCGTCCAGTACAGGCCCTGACCGGGCGCGTCCGACGCGGCGGCCAGCGGGGAGCCGAGCATGACAGCGTCCGCGCCGCACGCGATGGCCTTGGCGATGTCGCCCGACACCGTCATGCCGCCATCCGCCAGCACGTGGACGTACCGGCCGCCGGTCTCGTCGAGGTAGTCGCGGCGGGCGGCCGCGGCGTCGATGATCGCCGTGGCCATCGGGACGCCGATGCCGAGCACGCGGTCGGTGCTGGTGACGCCGGGCGTGTAGCCGTGGCCGACGATGACACCGGCCGCACCGGTGCGCATCAGGTGCATCGCGGTGCGGTAGTCGCTGACGCCGCCGGCGATGACCGGGACGTCGAGGCGGCCGATGAAGTCCTTGAGGTTCAGCGGCTCGGCGTCGCGCACGACGTGTTCGGCGGAGATGATCGTGCCCTGCACGACGAGGATCTCGACGCCGGCCGAGATCAGGTCGGGCGTCAGCTCGGCGGCGTGCTGCGGGCTGACGCGCGCGGCCACCGTGACGCCGGATTCGCGGACCGTCTTGATCGCCTCGGTCAGCAGGTCGAGCCGGATCGGCGCGGCGTGCAGCTCCTGCAGCACGCGGCCGACCGCGGTCGGGTCCTCCAGGTCCTCGGCCGCGCGGACCAGCTGGAAGATCGCCTCCTCGACGTTGGCGTGCCGCGCCCAGAGGCCTTCGGCGTTGAGCACGCCCAGGCCACCCAGCTCGCCGACGGCGACCGCGGTGCCGGGCGAGACGATCGCGTCCGTCGGGTGCGTGACGAGCGGCAGGTCGAAGCGGTAGGCGTCGATCTGCCACGCGGTGGACACCACCGACGAAGAGCGGGTCCGCCGCGAGGGCACGATCTCGACGTCATCGAGGTCATACGCCCGCCGCGCGGTGCGGCCCATCCCGATCTCGACCAGGTCCCGCACGTGAAGCCTCCTCGAACGACGACGATCTGCCGTACCCCATTGTCGCTAGTCCGCGTGGGTGACCCGCGCACGGGGGTTAGAACAGCAGCAGCACCACGGGCAGGGCCCCCACCAGGAACCCGGCTGCCGCGCTCAGCGCGGCCGGTACGGGCCGGGCCGTTGCCGCGGCGGTGAGCAGCATCAGCAGCAGCGGCAGGGTCAAGACCAGCACCATTAGGTAGCCGACGCCGAACAGGGACATCCCGGTCGGCGTCCGGCGACCGTCGGCCTCGACGGCCTGCACCGACCTGCCGAACTCGGAGATTTCCAGGCGGACGTGCTTCCCCGGTCGCAGGTCGAGGCCCTGGTCGCCGTCCGCGACCTCCAAGGACTCGCCCGAAGCCGTGCGGAGAGCGAGGACGTAGCCGCGGCCTTCCGAGCCCGGCTCGTAGGTCACCGTCTCGACGGTGGCTTCTTCCCGCTCGGCCGGTCCGCCGGTCTGGAGGAGCCCGAACGTCCCGAAAGCCAGCGCGGCCCCGACGAAGGCCGCGCACACCGCGGGGGCGATCAGTCTCACGGCTACACCCGGACGAACACGGCGACCGGCGCCAGCAGCGCGCCCAGTGCGAGCGCCAGCCAGGTCGCCACCGGCGGGTAGACGTTGAGCCGGACCGCGCCGAAGTACACCCCGCCCAGTGCCAGCAGGCTGGCGATGATCAGCAGGACCGGCCGGACCACGCCCGAGCGCAGGTCGACCACGCTGCCGCCCGCGCGCAGGTAGGCGATGCTGCCGTCCGCCGTGGAGACGTCGAGCGCCACCGGCTGGCCGGGCGGCAGGTCCAGCCCGGGACCGACCGCGGTGATGCGGTAGCGCCGCCCGTCCGCGGCGTCCACCGCGATGGTGTGGCTTTCCGCGTCCTCGTCCCCGCCGCCGACCGGGAGCGCCCCCTGCTCGTGGGACACCACCTGGCCGTCGACGCGGTAGGTCGGCGCGTCGCGGCCGGCCAGCACCTGGCACATCAGGCAGACCACGCCGCCGAGGAACAGCGACACCAGCGCGACGGCCGTGAAGAACACCTTGCGCAGCACGCGGGTGAACCGGTCGACCGTCATGCGTCTCAGTGCACACCACGACCGCCACGCAAGGCGATAGACCGATTACCGTAAGCACGCTAGGTCACCGTGACGCAGCGCGCTGCACGAGCGGCCTAACGGGTCGTGTAGTTCGGCGCCTCGACGGTCATCGTGATGTCGTGCGGGTGGCTCTCCTTGAGCCCGGCCGCGGTGATCCGGACGAGCTGCGCTTCCTGCAGCTGCGCGATCGTCTCGGCCCCGGCGTAGCCCATCCCGGCGCGCAGGCCGCCGACCAGCTGGTGCACGACGTTGGCGAGCGGCCCGCGGAACGGGATCCGGCCCTCGATGCCTTCGGGGACCAGCTTGTCCTCGTTGAGCACGTCGTCCTGGGCGTAGCGGTCCTTCGAGTAGGACTTGCCCTGGCCACGGGACTGCATCGCGCCCAGCGAGCCCATGCCGCGGTAGACCTTGAACTGCTTGCCGTTGACCAGGATCAGGTCGCCCGGCGACTCTGCGGTGCCGGCGAGCAGGCTGCCGAGCATCACCGTGGACGCGCCGGCCGCGATGGCCTTCGCGATGTCGCCCGAGTACTGGATGCCGCCGTCGCCGATCACCGGGATGCCCGCCGGCCGCGCGGCCTGGTCGGCCTCGTAGATCGCGGAGATCTGCGGCACGCCGACGCCCGCCACGATCCGGGTGGTGCAGATCGAGCCCGGGCCGACGCCGACCTTGATGCCGTCGGCGCCCGCGTCGACCAGCGCCTGCGCGCCGGCCCGGGTCGCGACGTTGCCGCCGACGATGTCGACCGAGTCGCCCAGCTCCTTCTTCAGCAGCGCGACCGTGTCGACGACCGCGCGGGAGTGCCCGTGCGCGGTGTCCACCATCAGCACGTCGACGCCGGCTTCAGCGAGCGTCAGCGCGCGCTTGTGCCCGTCCACCCCCACGCCGACCGCGGCACCGACGATGAGCCTGCCGTCCGGGTCCTTCGTCGCCTTCGGGTACTGCTCGGTCTTCACGAAGTCCTTGACCGTGATCAGGCCCCGGAGCTTGCCCGCGCCGTCGACGATCGGGAGCTTCTCGATCTTGTGCCGGCGCAGCAGGCCGAGCGCGGCTTCCGCCGACACCCCGACCTGCGCGGTGATCAGCGGCGCCTTCGTCATGACCTCGGACACCGGGCGGCTGTGGTCGACCTCGAACCGCATGTCGCGGTTGGTGATGATGCCCACCAGCGTCCCGGCCGCGTCGGTCACCGGCACGCCGGAGATGCGGAACCGCGCGCACAGGGCGTCGACCTCGGCCAGCGTCGCGTCCGGCGCGCAGGTGACCGGGTCGGTGACCATGCCGGCCTCCGACCGCTTGACGACCTCGACCGCGGCCGCCTGCTGGTCGATCGGCAGGTTGCGCTGGAGCACGCCGATGCCGCCCTGGCGGGCCATGGCGATGGCCATCCGCGCCTCGGTGACGGTGTCCATCGCCGCGGACACCAGCGGGATGCCGAGGGTGATGTTCCGGGTCAGCCGGGTGCTCGTGTCCACCGTGCTGGGGACCACGTCCGATTCGGCAGGCAGCAGCAGCACGTCGTCGAAGGTCAGCCCGAGCATGGCGAACTTGGCCGGAACGGGGGCGGTGGTGCCGTCGCTGGTCATAGGGGGTGAAGGGCCTTCCTGGCGCGGGATGAGCGGGGTCGCTGTGGCGACTCGGAGCCTTCCCCTCATGATATCCGCCGCCCGCCACCCGCCCCGGGCGGTGGGCGGCCCGGCGGGACGGCCCGGTACCGTGCAGGCCGTGGCGCATGATGTCCTGCCTCCAGACCCGTTCGCGGATGACCCGGACGACCCGGCCCGCGCATTCGGAGACCCCGAGGACCGGCTGGACGAGCCGATCAGCGACTCCGAACGCACCGAACTACTGGCCGATCTCTCGGATCTGGCCGTCTACCAGGCTCTCCTCGAACCCCGCGGTGTCCGCGGGATCGTCGTCGACTGCGGCGAGTGCGACGAACCGCACTACCACGACTGGCACCTGCTGCGAGCCAGCCTCGAGCAGCTGCTGGCCGACGGGCGGATGCGGCCGCACGAGCCGGCCTACGACCCGAACCCCGGCGACTACGTGAGCTGGGACTACTGCCGCGGCTTCGCCGACGGCGTCACGGCCAACGAAAGCGCCTACTGAGCGGCTCCTCGAACACGGAAAAGCCCTGGTGAGTTTCCTCACCAGGGCTTTTCCGTGGATGCTCTACGGCGTTTCGCCGACTCCCTGGGACTGACCACCCGCGGATTCGCTGCGCGGGGTGCCCGGATCGTTGCCGCTCGCGACCGTGCTGGTCGGCGGCGGGGTGGGCGTCGCGGTCGGCGTTTCGCTGCTCGGAGGCGGCGGCGTCGGGGTCGGCGTGCCACTGCCCGGGAGGCTGGTCGTACCGCTGCCGCTGCCGGGGATGGACGTCGCCGAGCCGGCCGGCGGCGCCTGCGACGACGGTGCGCCGGGCACGACCGCGGGCACGGACGTCTGGATCGGGCCCTGTACCGGCGCTTCGGGGTTCTGGAGCTGGGCGGCGAGCTGCCGGTGCTGCTCCATCAGCTGGTCGCGGTTCTCCCCGTCGGAGACCTGCGACAGGGCGGCCTGGGCGTCCTGGAGGGCCTGGCGGGCGGCGTCGAGGTTGCCGCCGGCGATGGCGAGGTTGGCCTTCTCGAGGTCGAGCTTCGCGGTCGCGGCCGCCTCGACCGAACGGGTGTGGTCGGAGTAGAGGACCTTGGCGAGCCCCCACAGCGTGTCGCCGGGTTGCGCGGAGCGCGCGGCCAGCCCGGTCCCGGTGAACGCGATCGCCAGCACGGCGGCGGCGACGGCGACGGGGACGAGCAGCCTGCGGCGGCGTCCGCTCGAAGCGTGCCGCCTCGCGAGAGCGGCGGTACTGACGGTGCGCACAGCGGTGTCGACGTCGACGAGCTCGGCCAGCGGCTCGCTGTCGATGTCTCTTCGCCACGCGACCAGCAGCGCGTTGAGCTCGTGGTCGCCGAGACCGTCGGCCAGCGCCGGGTCGGACCCGCCGAGCGCATCGAGCAGAGCGTCATCGGCTTGGACCGCCGACAGGTCGGCGGCGAACTCCGCCTCCGACGCCGTCAAGCCACTGCTGAAGACGTCTTCCGGGTCGAATCTCTTCTCGCGACCGGTCACTCAGATCACCTCCTCCGCGGCCAGGACCTTTCTCAGCCGCGCGAGGGCGCGGTGCTGGGCGACGCGGACGGCGCCGGGGGTGGAGCCCACCGCATCAGCGGTCTCCTCCGCCGACAGGCCGACGACCACGCGCAGCACCACGATCTCCCGCTGCTTGTCCGGCAGCACCTGCAACAACTGGGACATCCGCTCGTTCAGTTCACCTTGGAGCGCTCGCTGCTCGGGGCCGACCCCGCCCTCGACCTCGTCGGGGATCTCGGCCACCGGCTCGGCGCGGTTGCGTGCCGCCGCACGGTGCGCGTCGGCCACCTTGTGCTGGGCGATCCCGTAGACGAACGCCAGAAAAGGGCGGCCTTGGTCACGGTACGAAGGCAATGCCGTTAGCACCGCGAGACACACCTCCTGCGCAACGTCGTCCGCCGAAGCGAAGGATCGCTCCTGCCTGCCAACCCGAGCGCGGCAATACCGCACTACCAGTGGACGGATGGCAGCCAGCAACCGCTCGACTGCCTGGGGATCTCCCTCGACAGCAGCGGCGACCGGTTCATCCAGTCCATCCCCCACATTGGCCATCGCAGACAACAGTCCCAGTGTTACGTGTAGGTGTGCAAAGAACCCGGCCCGTGGTCGCCTCCACCGCGTACCGGAGACCGCTACCGTACCTTCGGTCCGGCCCGGAGCGGCACGCGCGGTACTCCCCGGCGCGCCGCGGCGTGCGCAGCCGCGGAAATACGGATTGTCGTGCAGACCCACGATCGACATCGCCGTTCCAACGAGTGAACGACGTCGCGGGTACGAGATCCGTCGGAGGGACGGGTGCCGGGGCGAGGATCCGCCCGCGGACTGCCCTTGCGGGCGCCGGAGTGTGATGGGGACCACACAGGTACGGGCCAGGGTGCAGCACCCTGGCCCGTCGTCACCTGTATACCGGCCGTGTCAGGAACGGGGAGAGCAGCAGGTCAGCTGACCAGGCCGCGCCGGAAGCCGTGAGCCACGGCCTGCGCGCGGTCGCGCACGCCGAGCTTGCGGAACAGCCGGCGGGCGTGGGTCTTGACCGTGTCCTCGGACAGGTAGAGCTCGCGGCCGATCTGGCCGTTGCTCTTGCCCTGGCTCATCCCACGGAGTACCTGAAGCTCGCGCTCGGTCAGCTGGACGCCCGGATCGGACGGCTGACGGGGCGCGGGCACCGAGGTGCTCGCGAGGGTGTGGGCCAGCGCGGCGACCAGCTCCGGCCGGGACGCGTCCCAGCGGAGGTAGCCGCGGGCACCGCCGGCGATCGCGGCGGCGATGCTGCCCGCGTCGTCCGGGGCACCGAACACGATGACGTTCGCCTGGGGGTTGGCCGAGACGAGCCGCCGGGTGGCTTCGACACCCGTCGGGACCGCGCGCTGCGTCCCGACAAGCACGACGTCGACGGGCTGACGGGAGTACCGGGCCAGCAGCTCGTCACCGTGCGCTACGCAGTCGATGCGACTGACCCCAGGGACCGCGGACATCACTCGGGTGAGCCCTTCACGGACACTGCGTCGGTCGTCGCAGATCAAGACCGTCGTCACGGGGTTTCCTTCCTGCAGCCGGGTGACATTCCTCTTCCCCTATCGGACGCTTTAGCCCGAACCTTGACACGATCCGGTGGCTTTTTTTGAACTTTCTTAGCCCGGATGCCGGAACACCCCATTCCGACGGCTCAACCACCCGGGACGGGGACCCATGGCGATTCCCCCGCAACCCTCCTCCCGCAAGGATCGGCGCTTCGTAACACTGCGTGCAACACCTCGGCCGCTCTGAATCGATACTCCTCGGCGTGTCCTGGGCGCAAGTCGGCCGCGACGAGGGCCGCCGGCCACAAAAGTGAAAGGAGTTCGCATTCCTCGGCGGTCGCCATTGCATTTCCGACAAGGTCGTCCGAAATCTTCCGGTGATCGGGAGCCGCGGCCATCCGCACGGCCACAGCCAGCACAATCCGGGATTTCACCACGTGCCGCCGCGCACCCCGGGCAACCGCGGTTTCGAAAGCGCGCTCGGCGTGCGGCACCGCGGCGGCGCCCTGACCTGCGGCGAGCTCGATCTCGGCGCCGACCCAGCCGCCCCGGACCCGCGCGCGCCAGCCGGCGTCCTGCTCCGCGGCCCGGGCGGCCAGCCGCCGCGCCGCCGCCAGCCTGCCGAGGGCGAGGTTGTCGGCGGCCAATCCGAGCAGGGCGTCGGCGCGGGCGCCCCGGACGTCCAGCCCGTCGGGGTCGGGCCGGTCCGGGGCCCGGAGGGCGGCGGCTTTGGCGAAGGCCTCGCCGTCGAGCGCGCGGGCCCGCCGGTGGCCCCCCAGCTGCCGCCGGTGCGACGCGAGGGCACTGGCGGCCAGGGAGGCCTCGAGGGGCTCGCCTTGGCGGCGGAGGGCGTCGAGGAGGGTGGCCGCGGCGGCGTACCGGCCCTGCGCCCCGAGCACGACGGCGGCGAGCAGCCGTTCCCGCGGGCTGCGGGCGCCGCGCGTGACGGCGGGATCGGGCCGCGGATCGCTCCCGAACGCGGCGGCCCTCAGGGCGGGTTCGTGCACCCGTCCTTTCTAGCGGGTCCCACCGACAAGAACATGATCGAACTACCGTCACGCGCCCCGCCGAAGGTCGCGAATGCCGCATTCGGGACGTCCGGGCGACTAGTGGGGCGTGCCGACCAGGACGTGCTCGATGCGGTCCGCCGCGCCCGGCAGGTCCGTCAGGAGCTCCACCTTGTCCGGCAGCCCCGCCAGGTCCCAGCCGGGGCCGCAGGCGAACAGCCTGCTGCGCTGGCGGCCGCGGGAGACCCTGGCGAACAGCCGCGCGTCGGCCACCCCGTGCCTGCCCGCCCACAGCACCACGGCGGCCGGCGCGCTGCGGCGCACCGCGACCGCCAGGACCTCGGCCGGCAGCGGCACGCCGAACAGCTGCGCGCCGATCCGCCGCCCGGCCAGCGCCGCGGCGAGCGCGTACAACGGCATCGAGTCGCGTTCGTCGGGGACGCAGCCGAGCAGCACCGGGCGGGTGTTGCGCGGCTCGTCGAGCACCGGGGTGGCGCGCACCAGCGCGGCGAACACGCACTCCGCGAGCAGGTATTCGACCTCCGCACCCGCGCTGGCGCCGCGCCAGCGGGCCCCGAGCGCCGACAGCACCGGCTCGACCACCCCGGTCCACGCGGACAGGACGCCGAGCTCGGCGATGGTGTCGGCGAGCATCCGCTGCACCGCGCCGACGTCCATGGCGAGGGCGGCGGTGCTCAGCCGCCGGGCGAGCCGGGAGCGGACCTCGTGGCCGTCGCCGGCGGCCCCGGCCCCGGGGAGCGCGCCGGCTTCCTCCGGCTGCGGCGGTCCCGAGCGCGGGATCTGCTCGAGGGCGTACCGGGCGGCTTCGGCCGTCGACGCGCCGCTGAGCAGGGCGCGCTGCATCAGTTCGAGCCTGCCGATGTCGGAGGTGCCGTAGCGGCGGTGGCGGCCGTCGGTGTGGCGGCTGGGGCCCAGTCCGTACCGGCGGTCCCAGGTTCTGAGGGTGGACGGCGCGACCCCGAGCCGGCGGGCGACCGAGGCCACCGGCAGGGTGGGTTCTTCGGTACCCGACCCAGCTCCCACGAGGCTCAATATCCAGGCACCCAGCCCTGTCGGCAACCGGAGGCGAAAGCCCTGCTCACACATCCGGGGGATGCCTAACGGCTGAATCGGGCCGGATCACTTGAACAACTATTGGCGCGCTTCTAACGTTACCGCCGTTGCACCGAATGGAGTATCGGCACCACCGCAGAGCAGGTAGCGGCATCGACCGAACGACGGAGGCGGTCAGGATGGCAGACACGCGCAGGCTCCCAGGACCCAACGCCGACATGTGGGACTGGCAGCTCGAAGGGTCGTGCCGGGGGATGGACAGCGCGTCCTTCTTTCACCCGGACGGCGAGCGCGGCCCGGCGCGGGCACGGCGGGAGGCCAGGGCGAAGGCCGTCTGCCTGAGCTGCCCGGTCTTGGAGATGTGCCGCAGCCACGCGCTGGCGGTGCACGAGCCGTACGGCATCTGGGGCGGGCTCTCGGAGTCCGAGCGGGAGAACATCATCAAATCGGACAAACGCACGCTCACCATGTCGGGCGGCTGAGTCCCACGAACCTCGGAGGGCGGCACCGGGTGGGGTGCCGCCCTCCGTGCTGTCCGGGGCCCTTTTGCCGACGTAAGAAAGCGGGGCGGCACCTCCGGAGAGGTACCGCCCCGCTTCGCGTACTGCGTCAGTGCGAGTGACCGTGGCCGCCCGCGGCGGGCTCCTCGTCGGCCGGCTTCTCGACCACGGACGACTCCGTGGTCAGCACCAGCCGGGCGATCGAGGCGGCGTTCGCCACCGCGGACCGGGTCACCTTGACCGGGTCGACGATGCCGGCGGCCAGCAGGTCGGTCAGCTCGCCGGTGGCGGCGTTGAAGCCCTGCCCCCAGCTCTGCTCGCGGACCTTGTTGACGATGACCGCACCCTCGTGGCCCGCGTTGGTCGCGATCCAGAACAGCGGGGCGGACAGCGCGTCGCGCACGATCTTGACACCGGTCGCTTCGTCACCCTCGAGGCCGAGGAAGCCCTCGAGCTCCTTGACCGCGTGGACCAGCGCCGAACCGCCGCCGGGCAGGATGCCCTCTTCGACGGCCGCCTTGGTCGCCGCCACGGCGTCCTCGATGCGGTGCTTGCGCTCGTTCAGCTCGGTCTCGGTGGCCGCGCCGACCTTGATCACCGCGACACCGCCGCCCAGCTTCGCGAGCCGTTCCTGCAGCTTCTCGCGGTCCCAGTCGGAGTCGGTGCTCTCGATCTCCTTGCGGATCTGGGCGATCCGCGCCTGGGTGGCGTCCTTGGTGCCGGCGCCGTCGACGATCGTGGTGTCGTCCTTGGTGACGACGATGCGCCGCGCGCTGCCGAGCGAGCCGAGGTTCGCGTCGGCCAGCTTCATGCCGATCTCCGTGGAGATCACCTCGGCGCCGGTGACGACCGCGAGGTCGTCCAGGAACGCCTTGCGGCGGTCACCGAAGAACGGCGCCTTGACGGCGACCGCGGTGATCGTCTTGCGCAGCGAGTTCACCACGAGGGTGGACAGCGCTTCGCCGTCGACGTCCTCGGCGACGATCAGCAGCGGCTTCTTGGCCTCGACGACCTTCTCGAGCACCGGCAGCAGGTCCGCCAGCGCCGAGATCTTCTCGCGGACCAGCAGGATGTAGGCGTCCTCGAGGATCGCCTTCTGCTCCTCCGGGTGGGTCGCGAAGTGCGCCGAGAGGAAGCCCTTGTCGAACTGGACACCCTCGGTGATCACCAGCTCGGTCGCCAGGGTCGACGACTCCTCGATGGTGATGACGCCGTCTTCGCCGACCTTCTCGACGGCTTCGCCGAGCAGGGCGCCGATGTTCGCGTCGCGCGAGGTCACGGTGCCGACCTGGGCAATGTTCTCGCGGCCCTTGACCGGGGTGGCCTTGGCCTTGAGGACCTCGATGACCTTCTCCGCGGCGGCCTCGATGCCACGGCCGATCGAGGACGGGTTGGCGCCGGCCGCGACGTTGCGCAGGCCGACCTTCACCAGCGACTGCGCGAGCACGGTCGCGGTCGTGGTGCCGTCACCGGCGACGTCGTTGGTCTTGGTGGCGACGCTCTTGGCGAGCTGGGCGCCGAGGTTCTCGAACGGGTCGTCGAGCTCGATTTCACGAGCGACGGTCACGCCGTCGAGGGTGATGGTCGGCCCGCCGAACTTCTTGTCGAGCACGACGTGGCGGCCACGCGGGCCGAGCGTGACCTTGACCGCGTCGGCGAGCTTGTTCACCCCGCGCTCGAGTGCGCGACGAGCGTCCTCGTCGAATTTGATCTGCTTGGGCATAGCGTTTTCCGCTTACCTTCCGGTGGTCTTGAACGCACGAACGCCCCGCTCCCCGGCGTTGTGCGGGGCCCGGGGCGTCATGCGCTGCGAGCGGACGTCAGTTGATGACGGCCAGCACGTCGCGGGCGGACAGGATGAGGTAGTCCTCACCGTTGTACTTGACCTCGGTGCCGCCGTACTTGGAGTAGATGACGACGTCGCCGACGCTCACGTCCAGCGGGACGCGGTTGCCCTTGTCGTCGATCCGGCCCGGGCCCACGGCCAGAACCTTGCCCTCCTGGGGCTTCTCCTTGGCGGTGTCGGGGATGACGAGGCCGGAAGCGGTCGTCTCCTCGGCCTCGCTCGTCTGGACAACGATCTTGTCCTCGAGCGGCTTGATGTTCACGCTCACCGGGTTGACCTCCACGGTCGTCGAAAGCGTTGGCAGGATGTGGTTACGGCTCTACCACCCCCGCCGTCGCGGGTGCCGGGGCTGTCGGGCCGTGCGATTAGCACTCTAGCGACGGGAGTGCCAGCCGTGCAACCAGGGTCCACCGGAAGGTGATCCCCCGGTCCGGACCAGCTGTCGCCGGTCCGTCGAGCACGGTCGAATCGACCAGGTCAGGCTGTCCTTCCAGCCGATCCTCCGGCGGCGAGCCCTTACCCCCGAGGTGAGTTTCTGGTTAGGTTCTCACCTCTGGTACCTGCACCCTGGGGGTTCATGCCCATGTCCCGCCCCGTCCCGAGAACGGTGGCCGTAGCCGCCGCCCTCGCCCTCCTCACCGGTCTCGCCACTCCGGCGCACGCTGACACCACCAGTCAGCGGCAACGCGACTTCGCCGCGGCCGCGGACGAGTTCGGGGTGCCGCAGAACGTCCTGCTCGGTGTCTCCTACCTGGAGTCCCGGTGGGACTTCAACGGCGGTACGCCCAGCACCTCCGCCGGGTACGGCCCGATGCACCTCACCGACGTCCGCGCGGCCGGCGTCGCGACCAGCCACCACGACGAAGGCACCGAGGACCCGCGCGGTGACGACGCCCGCCCCGCGCTGCACCCCCAGGCCGGGCCCGTCGCCCCGCCTTCGGGGCTGCAAACCGTCGACGAGGCCGCGCAGCTGGCCGGCACCGATGCCGCGACCCTGCGGACCGACGCGAAGCAGAACATCCGGGGTGGCGCCGCGCTGCTCGCGAAGTACCACCGGGACCTCGGCGCGCAGGACTGGTACGGCGCCGTCGCGCGCTACAGCGGCTCCGCCGGCACCGCCGCCGCGCAGAGCTTCGCCGACGAGGTCTTCGACACCCTCAGGACCGGCGTGGCCCGGACCACCGACGACGGCCAGCAGGTCAGCCTGAGCCCGGCAGCGGACCTGCCGGTGCCGGCACACGCGGGGAACCCAGCGGACGTCGAGTGCCCCCGGACCGTCGCCTGCGAGTCGGTCCCCGCGCCGTACCAGGAGCTGCCGGGCAACGACTACGGCAACCACGACCTGGCCGACCGGCCGGACAGCCAGAAGATCGACCACATCGTCATCCACGACACCGAGGGCTACTGGGACAACGTCCTGAAGATGGCCCAGGACCCGACGTACGTCAGCTGGCACTACACCATCCGCTCGGCCGACGGCCTGATCGCGCAGCACGTGCCGGCCAAGGACGTCGCCTGGCACGCCGGCAACTGGTACGTCAACGCGAAATCGATCGGCATCGAGCACGAGGGCTTCGCCGCGAAGGGCACCTGGTACACCGAGGCCATGTACCGCTCGAGCGCGAAGCTCGTCGGCTACCTCTCGCGCAAGTACGGCATCCCGCTCGACCGCGCGCACATCATCGGCCACGACAACGTGCCCGGCACGACCCCCGCCACCATCCCGGGCATGCACTGGGACCCGGGCCCCTACTGGGACTGGTCGCACTACTTCGACCTGCTGGGCGCGCCGCTCGGCGGGTTCGGGCTGCCCGGCTCGTCGCTGGTCACCATCGACCCGGACTTCGCGAAGAACCAGCCGGCGTTCACCGGCTGCGACGGCCCCGGCACCGCCTGCGTGCCGCGCGGCTCGGAGGCCGTCATCCTGCACTCGGAGCCCAGTGAGTCGGCGCCGCTGCTGGTCGACATCGGCCTGCACCCGAAGGGCACGGCGTCCACGATGGCCGTCGACGACGTCGGCAGCCGGGTCGCCACCGGGCAGCGGTACGCCGTCGCCGGGGTCAGCGGCGACTGGACGGCGATCTGGTACCTCGGCCAGAAGGGCTGGTTCCACAACCCCCGTGCCGCGCGCGTCGCGAAGCCCGCGATCGGCTGGGTCGTGACGCCGAAGCCGGGTATCGCGTCGGTGCCGGTGTTCGGGCGGGCCTACCCCGAGCCGGCGGCCTACCCGGCTGCCGTGCCGGTGCAGGCGATCACGCCGCTGCCGTACACGCTGCTCGCCGGCCAGAAGTACTCGTCGGGCGGCACGGTCGGCTCGGAGTACTACTACGCGACGACGTTCGACGTGGCCGACCACGTGGTCGTGAAGGGCAAGCTCAAGTACGTCCAGATCCAGTTCGGGCACCGGATCGCCTTCGTCAAGGCCGACGACGTGCGCATCCTGCCCGCCTTCTAGACCGGCCCGGCGGAGGTCGCGCTCACGCGTCGAGCGCGACCTTCGCCCCGGCCGCCGGCTCGGTGTTGCGGCGGGTCTTCGCCCAGCCGTTGCGGCCGCGGACCAGCCTGAACAGCGCGCGCCACGACGTCACGTAGAACGTGTAGATGTACGCCGCGTACGCGAAGCCCATCCCGATCCCGCGCAGGATGTTCTTGCTGCGCAAGCACTTCAGCTGGTAGATCGGGCCCCAGACGAGGAACGGCAGCAGCCCGAACGAGCCGTAGATGGCGAAGAGGATCCAGGCGCCGCCGGTGAACCACGTCCACATCTGCGCCGGGTCGCCCGCGGTGCTCACCACCAGCAACACGAACGGGATCGGGTAGAGCAGCGAGCCCAGCAGCTGCAGCCACGGCTGGGCCAGGTAGTACATCATCTCCGCCGCGCCGAGCGTGCTGACGTGCGGTGAGTCCCAGATCCGCCGGAGGTACCGCGCGCACTGCATGGTGCCCTGGCCCCACCGCGTGCGCTGCACGAGGAACCGGCGCAGGCTGTACAGCCCTTCCTGCGCCACGTGGGCGTCCGGGGTGAAGCCGGTGCGCCAGCCCGCCGTGAGCAGGTGGACGCCGAGTTCGAAGTCCTCCAGCAGCGAGCCGCGCCACGGCTCTTCGCCGTCGCCCGCGATCGAGTCGAGCGCCGTCAACCGCGTGAACTGGCCGTTTCCGCCCATGGAGATCGTGCCGGTGAACCCGCGGGACGTCTGGATCGCCGCGATCGCCGTGCGGAACTCCAGGTCCTGCAGCTGCGCGAGCTTCAGGCCGAACCAGCGGCCGACCGGGTTGCGCGACGGCGGCGGCGTCGCGACGTTGCTCATCCGGACGTCCAGCTGCACCGCGCCGACCTCCGGGTCGCCGAAGAGGTGCGGCGCCGCGCAGACTTCGAGGCAGTTCGGCGTCGGACGGCCGTCGGCGTCGACGACCACCACGACGACGTCTTCGCGGCTCGCGTCCGGGCCCATCCAGTCGTTCAGGGTGCGGTACGCCGCGTTCAGCGCGTCACCCTTGCCGGTGCGGGCTTCCGGCCGCACGCGCGGCACCAGGTGCAGGTACGGGTCGTAGCCGCCGTGCCGCCGCCACAGCATCCGGACGACGCGCGCGGTGCGGTCCTCCGAATCGTCGTCGACGACCCAGACGTGCGCTTTGCGGAAGGTCGTGCGCAGGTAGTGGATGGTCTCGCGGATCACCGCCTGCTCGTCGCGGCACGGCACGAAGAAGTGCCACGTGAAGCCGGCCGGGTCGCCGACCGGGCCGGGCCGGCGGCGCAGGTACGGCACCACGATCACCACGACGTAGACCAGGAACGCCACGCTCATCGTGAGCGCGAACGCCTGCGTGATCGCCAGCAGGACCTTGACGCTCATGCCTTCTTCCTCCGCGTGGCGAGCCAGACGAACAGGACGATCGAGACGGCGCCACCGAACACGCTGACCATCGAACCGAGCAGCGTGTGGCCCCAGTAGTAGCCCTCGTCCGTGCCGAACCAGTGCACCAGCCCGACGATCGTGAGAATGCGCAGCTGATTCACCAGCACGATGACCACCGCGGAAATGCCGAGGGAAAAGAAGAGCCGCTTGGCATCGGCTGGCCGGAAGTACATCATGACCATCGTCACAACGAGCAGCGGGAGCAAAAGGAACGCCGAAGAACATTCCGGTGTCATTCTCAACCCGAACGGAGCAGCGCCGGTCAACCCAAAGTAAACAGACTCCCGGTCGCCGGCGACATAAACACCCGATGTAGTGAACACCTCGAGGATCGCCCCGGCGAGCCGCACTTCCAGCTCCCGGTAGAACCGCTCGCCCAGCACCACCACGGCACCCGCGGCCGCCAGCACACTCAGCGCGATGACCAGCGGAAACCGTGCCATACCCGGGTTCGGAGCGCTCGCTACGGCCACGACGTTCCTCTCGATGTCGATTCTTGGATCAAGCTGCGGATCCCGGCGAGCGTAGGACACAACCAGCCGGTTGTTCCACCCGGAGGTGTGGTTTGGCGCCCTCAATCGGCTGGAACTCAGCCAACCTTGTTACGCCATCAGAGTGATCCCAAAACGACCAGCGGAAACGGCGGAAAGCGATACCCGATCCGGTGATTCGGGAAATTTTGTGTGCTATTCCGCCCGGTCTTCGCGATAGTCGATCCGCGTGCCGAGTCTCGAGGCAAGCCGGTTCGATCCGCGCCGCGGTCACGCACCCCCGAGAAATCCAGCGAATTCGGAGGACCACTTGAAGAAGAGCTCCCTCGTGCGCCGTGGCGGACTGCTCGCCGCGGTCGTGGCGAGCGTCGTGCTCGCCGGCGCGGCCCCCGCTTCGGCGGCCCCCGGTGACGGGTCCGCCTACGGCGTCAAGGTCGACGTCAAGCTGCTCGGCCAGGACGCGGTGAAGGCGGGCCCGTTCGCGGCCGCGAACACCGCGGGCCCGACGAGCAACAGCCTGGCGAAGGTCGACCTCACCGGCGTCCTCACCACCGGCGTGATCAACACCGAAGCCCGGCGCGACGAGAATTCCGGTGCGGTGACAGCGAAGGCGAGCACCGCCGACGTCGGGCTGCCGCTGCTCAAGGCGGCGCTGGGCACCGTCGGCATCAAGCTCGTCGAGGCCGTCTGCACCGCGACGCAGAAGGGCGTCGAGGGCAGCACGAAACTGGTCGGCGCGGACCTCGGCAGCGTCGGCGCGGTCGACGCCACCCCGGCCCCGAACACGCAGATCAAGGTGGGCCTCGGCCCGGTGAACGTCGCCACGATCATCCTGAACGAGCAGGTGCGCAACAAGGACGGCAGCCTCACGGTCAACGCCGTCCACGTGAAGCTGCTCGGCGAGGGGCTCAGCGCGCTCGGCTCGGGCGACGTGATCGTGTCGTCGGCGACCTGCGGCCCGGCCGCGCCGCCGATGCCGCTGGCGTCCGGCGCCGGGCTCTGGATCGGGCTCGGCCTGCTCGGCGCCGTCGCCGTGCCGGTCGGCACCCGCATCTTCCGTCGCCGTTCCGCGCAGGCCTGAGCGAGGTCGGCGATGTACAAGATGCCGGGCGCCGGCGTCGGCGTGGCCGGTGGCGGGGTGGGCACCCTCGCCGCCACCGGGGCCGACATCGGGTGGTGGCTGGCCGTCGGCGTGCTCCTGGTCCTGCTCGGGACCGTCGCGCTGATCGCCGTCCACCGCCGCAACCGCCGTCTTTCCCAGGCGCGGGACTGACGCGGTGATCCCGGGCCGCCGGCGTGTGCCCCTCGCACGCCGGTGGCCCCGGGGGTCGAAAATTGCTGAACAATGGGTCATGTGGAGAAGAGGTCCCGCGCGGTGGATGTGATGTTGCTGGCCGGGACGCGTCCGGAAGCCCTCAAGCTCGCGCCGCTGGCACTGGCGCTGGCGGTCCATCCGGTGCTGCGGCCGGTTCTGGTGCACAGCGGCCAGCACGCGGGCATGGTCGAGCAGGCCGTGGAGCCGTTCGGCCTGGCCGTGGACGTGTGGCTGGACGTGCCGCCGCGCGTCACCGGCAGCCAGGCCGAGCTCGTGGCGGGCCTGCTGCCCGCGCTCGACGACGCTCTTCGGCGGCACACCCCGGCCGCGCTCGTCGTCCAGGGTGACACCACGACGACGCTCGCGGGCGCGCTCGCCGCGTTCTGGCTGGGCATCCCGGTGGTGCACCTCGAAGCCGGGCTGCGCACGCACGACCTCGCGGCGCCGTTCCCCGAGGAGGGCGCGCGGCAGATGGTGACGCGGCTCGCGGCGCTGCACCTCGCACCGACGCTCCGCGCGGCGGCGGCGTTGCGCTCGGAAGGCGTTGCGCGGCAACAGATCGCGGTCACGGGCAACACGGTCGTCGACGCCGTGCTGGAAATCGCCGCCCGCGACCTGCCGGCGCGGGACACGGCACTGGCGTTGCTGGAGATGGAGATCGCGGAGGCCGGTGAGCGGTTGGTGCTCGTCACATCGCACCGCCGGGAGTCCTGGGGCGAGCCGCTGGAGCGGACGCTCGCGGCCGTGCAGCTGATCGTCGCCGAGCACCCGGACGTGCAGGTGCTGTTCCCGGCGCACCCCAACCCGCAGGTCCGCGCCCAGGTGGAAGCCGCGCTCGGCGGCCTGCCGCGGGTGACGGTGACGGACCCGCTGGAGTACCCGGACCTGGTGCGGACCCTGCGGCTGGCGTCCCTGGTGCTGACGGATTCCGGCGGCATCCAGGAGGAGGCGCCGACGTTCGGCACCCCGGTGGTGGTGCTGCGCGACGTCACCGAGCGCGTCGAGGTGGTCGAAGCGGGCTGCGCTTGGCTGGCGGGCACGGACACGGCCCGGATCGCCGACACGGCGGCGCGGCTGCTGAGCGGTGAGCTGCGCCCGGCCCAGGTCGGAAACCCCTACGGCGAAGGCAATGCGGCGGTACTGGCGGTCGCGGCGATCGAGGAACTGCTCGGCGTGCGGTCCGCGGCCCCGAGCCCGGCCGCGGCTTCCTAGCACCGCCCCGCGACGTTGGGGCGGGCGGAACTAGAGCGAAACGACCTCGACCGACAACGCCGGGTTCGCGCTGAAGTCCAGCGGGGCCGTCGGGCGCTTGGCCGCCACCACGTGCGCACCCAAGGCCGCGATCATCGCGCCGTTGTCCGTGCACAGGCGGGGGCGCGGGACCCGCAGCTCGAGGCCCGCCGCCGCGCAGCGCTCGGCCGCGAGCGCCGACAGCCGGGAGTTCGCCGCCACCCCGCCGGAAATCACGATGGTGCCGATCCCCTGCTCCTTCGCCGCGCGGATCGCCTTCGCGGTCAGCACATCGGCGACGGCCTCCTGGAACGACGCCGCGACGTCGTCCACCGGAACCTCCTCGCCACGCCGTAAAGCGCCTTCGACCCAACGCGCGACCGATGTCTTCAAGCCGGAGAACGAAAAGTCGAACTTGGCGTCGCGCGGGCCCGTCATGCCGCGGGGGAACGCGATCGCCGCCGGGTTGCCGTTCTTGGCCGCCCTGTCGATCGGCGGGCCGCCCGGGTACGGCAGGCCCAGCACCCGCGCCACCTTGTCGTAGGCCTCGCCGGCCGCGTCGTCCACTGTGGACCCCAGCTCGGTGATCGACGACGCGATGTCGTCGACGCGCAGCAGCTGCGTGTGGCCGCCGGAAACCAGCAGCGCCAGGCACGGCGTGGGCAACGGCCCGTGCTGCAGCGTGTCGACGGCGATGTGCCCGGCCAGGTGGTTGACGCCGTACAGCGGCACGTCCAGCGCCGTCGCGTACGCCTTCGCCGCCGAGACGCCGACGAGCAGCGCGCCCGCCAGCCCCGGCCCGGCCGTCACCGCGATGGCGTCCACATCGGACAGTGTCAGACCCGCCGTGGCGAACGCCCGCTGGGTCGTCGGGACCATCGCCTCGAGGTGCGCGCGGCTGGCGACCTCGGGCACCACGCCGCCGAAGCGGGCGTGCTGCTCGACGCTCGAGGCCACCTCGTCCGCGAGCAGCTCGACCGTGCCGTCGTCGTGCAGGCGGACCAGGCCGACGCCGGTCTCGTCGCACGAGCTCTCGATACCCATGATGATGCGTGCCATCAGCCCGCCACCCCGTCTCGCGTCCGCGCCGGGCGGACCATCGTGTACGCGTCGGCGCCGGAAGGCTGGTAGTAGCGCTTCCGGATGCCGAGCCGTTCGAAGCCGTGGCGCTCGTACAGGGCGAGCGCGGTGGTGTTGTCCGTGCGGACCTCGAGGAAGACCGGCGCCTCGAACTCGTCGGCGCGCGCCAGCAGCGCCTGCAGCAGCGCCGTGCCGATGCCCCGGCCCTGGTGTTCGGGGGCGACGCCGATGGTGTGCACGGTCGCCTCGTACTCGCCGCGGCGGCGCCCGACGACGGCCAGCCCGGCGTAGCCGAGCAGCTCGCCGCCTTCGTCCGAGCGCGCGGCGAGGTAGAAGTTGCCCACGTCCAGTTCGGAATGGAAGGCGCGGGCGCTCCACGGGTCGTCGCCGGGGAACAGGATCTTCTCGATCTCCACGCACCGGGCGATGTCCATGCGGCGCAGGGGTTCGAGTCTCACGGAGCGGTCACCCGTTTCGGCGCGGCCGGCTCGGCGGCGTCGGGACGACGCAGGTAGAGCGGCGTCAGCGGCGCGGGCGGCTCCTTCGCCAGCAACGCGGCCTTCGCGACCTTCACCAGCCCGGCGGGCGACGGGAAGCGCGGTTCGACCGGCCGGACGTCGAGCGCGGTGGCGTAGAGGAGGGCGCCGTCCCCGGCCGCCACCTCGACGCCGGTCTCGAGGTCGGCGGGGCGCTGGACGTGCGGGCCGTCGGTGCGCCTCCCCGCGGCGTCGTAGGCGGCCCAGTAGACCTCGCGCCGCCGGGCGTCGGTCAGCACGAGGAAAGCGTTGTCCCCCGGTGCGACGTCGGCGGCCAGCGCGTCGAGGCTGCAGACCGGGTACACCGGGATGCCGAGGGCGTGGCCGAACGCGGCGGCGGTGGCCATCCCGGCACGCAGGCCGGTGAACGGCCCGGGACCGACGCCGACGACGATCGCGTCGAGGTCCTTGAGGGTCACGCGAGCGGCTTCGGCGGCGGCCAGCGCGTGCGGCGTGATCAGCTCTCCGTGGGCGCGGGGGTCGACCGTGACGCGGTCACCGCGCGTCTCGACCAGATCGCCGTCCAGCGCGACGACGCCCGCGGTCACCGCCGGGGTCGAGGTATCGATCGCCAGTACCAACACGGTGTCCCAGCCTACGACCAGCGCCTGCGGTTGCTTGCTGCAGGGGACGGATCAGCACGGTAACGTGCTGTTGGAGTCCGACACTGGGAGGTCCCCGCGGTGCCCGACCCCTTGTTCCCCACGCTCGTCGCCGGTGCCGCGAAGGAAGCCTTGCGCTTCGGCGACCACGCCCTGACCTACGACGAACTCGCCGCCGTCGCCGGGAGTCTCGCCCGGGAACTGCCACCCGGCCGCGTCGCGGTGTGGGCGACCCCGACCGTCCACACCAGTGTCGCGGTGGTCGCCGCGCTGCTGGCCGGGGTGCCGGCGGTGCCGCTCAACCCGAAGATCGGCGAACGCGAGCTCGCCCACATCCTCGCCGACAGCGAACCGGCGCTCGTCCTGGCCGAGCCGGGCGTCGCATTGCCCGCCGGGCTGGCGGCCCTCCCGCGCCGCGACATCCCCCTCACGGGCGAGGCCGGCGCGCTCGCGGCCGAACCGGACGCCGGGTCCCCCGCCCTGATCGTCTACACCTCGGGCACCACGGGCCCGCCGAAGGGCGTCGTGCTCCCCCGCCGCGCGCTCGCGGCCACGCTCGACGCCCTCGAGGACGCCTGGGGGTGGACCGACGCGGACACCCTGGTGCACGCGCTGCCCCTGTTCCACGTGCACGGGCTGATCCTCGGCATCCTCGGCCCGCTGCGCCGCGGCGGTTCGGTGCGCCACCTCGGCCGGTTCTCCACCGACGGCGTCGCGCGGGAGCTGACGGCCGGGGCGACCATGCTGTTCGGCGTCCCGACGATGTACCACCGGATCGCCGGCGAGGTCGGCTCCGACGCCGGGCTGGCCGACGCCCTCCGGAGTGCCCGCCTGCTCGTCTCCGGGTCCGCCGCGCTGCCGGTGCACGACCACCAGCGGATCACCGAGGCGACCGGCCAGCAGGTCGTCGAGCGCTACGGCATGACCGAAACGCTGATGAACACCAGCGTCCGCGCGGACGGCGAGCGCAAGCCCGGCACGGTCGGCGTGCCGTTGCGCGGGGTGGAGCTGCGGCTGGTCGGCGACGCGGGCGAGGTGCTCGACGACGTCGAGACGGTCGGCGAGATCCAGGTCCGCGGCCCCAACCTGTTCACCGAGTACCTCAACCGCCCGGACGCGACCGCGGCCGCCTTCGACGACGGCTGGTTCCGCACCGGTGACATGGCGACGCGCGACGCCGACGGGTACGTCCGGATCGTCGGGCGCAAGGCGACCGACCTGATCAAGAGCGGCGGGTACAAGATCGGCGCGGGCGAGATCGAGAACGCGCTGCTCGAACACCCGCACGTCGCCGAAGCGGCCGTCACCGGCGAGCCGGACGACGACCTCGGCGAGCGGATCGTCGCGTGGATCGTGCCGGACGGCGAGCCGCCGTCGGCCGATGAGCTCGCCGACCACGTCGCCCGGCTGCTCGCGCCGCACAAGCGCCCGCGGGTCGTCCACTTCCTGGATGCGTTGCCGCGCAACGACATGGGCAAGGTCATGAAGCGGGCGCTCAGTGCCTAGGCTGCCGGCGCGCGAGGTCGTCGGCGCGATCGCCAACGGCTTCGCGGAGTTCGCCACTCCGCTGCGCGAAGAGCCCGCCGACGGCCCGATCGCCTGGCCCGGCTACCGCGAAGCCCGTGCGAGCGCGGAAGAGCACACCGGCGAGAAGGAGTCGGTCGTCTGCGGGACGGCGAAGATCGGCGACGTCGAAGCCGTGCTGGTCGCCTTCGAGTTCGGGTTCCTCGGCGGGTCGCTCGGGCAGCGCACCGGCGACCGGATCGAAGCGGCGTTCGCCCACGCCCGCGACGCGCGGCTGCCGGTGGTGTCGCTGATCTCGACCGGCGGCAGCCGCATGCAGCAGGGCATGCGCGCCTTGATGCAGCTGCAGCGGGTGGCGCGGGCGTCGGCGCTGACGCGTTCCGTGGGCGTCCCCCAGATCTCGGTGCTGCGCGACCCGACGACCGGCGGCGGCTGGGCGACGCTCGGCGCGGGCGCCGACGTCGTCCTCGCGCTGCCGGAGGCGCAGGTCGGGTTCGCGGGCTCCCGGGTGCGCCCGCCCGGCTCGCCGGAGGCGTACACCGCCGAGGCCAAGCACGCGTGGGGCCAGGTCGACGCGATCGTGTCGCCGGGCGAACTCGGTCCGGTGCTGGAACGGTGGCTGCGGCTGCTGACCGCGCATTCGTCGGCCGCGGCTCCGCCACCTTCCGCCCGGCGGGCGGCTCCGCTGCCTTCGTCGGGCTGGGAAGCGGTCCAGGCGGCCCGTTCGCCGCAGCGGGCCCGGGCCGCCGAATACCTCGACGCGTACTTCGACTGGCGGCAGGACATCAGCGGCGACCGCGTCGGCGGCGCCGATCCCGGTGTCGCCTGCGGCTTCGGCTGGCGCGACGGGCGGACGATCGCGTACGCGGCGCAGTGCGGCACGCCGACCCTGCCGTCGGGTTTCCGCACGGCCGCGCGGCTGGTCAAGCTGGCGTCGCGGCTGGGGATCCCGGTGCTGACGCTGGTCGACACCCCGGGCGCGGCGAACGACGCGGCAGCGGAGCAGGCGGGCGCGGGCGGGGCGATCGCGGAGATGTTCGAGGCGGTGGCGACGGCCTCGGTCCCGGTGACGACCCTGGTGATCGGCGAAGGCGGGTCGGGCGGCGCACTGGCGTTCGCCGCGGCCGGGTCGACGTGGGTGGCGCCGGACGCCTACTTCTCGGTGACGTCCCCGGAGGCCGCGGCGGCGATCCTGAAGCGGCCGGCTTCGGAGGTCCCGGACATCGCCAACCAGCTGCACCTGCGACCCCAGGACCTGGTGGATCTGGGCGTCGCGCGGGCGGTCGTGAGTGTCAAAGCGGGTTAGAACCCGCGTTACCACTCACGGGTTCATCCATCCGTGGTTGGATCTTGCGATGGGGTATCAACTCAACAGGCGAGCGGCGTTCGGTTTGGGGACCGCCGTCGCCGCTGGAAGCATTCTGGCCGGCTCTCCCGCGTACGCGCAGGAAGCAGACATCGAAGCCAGCCCGGCCACACCGGACCGGGCCAGGCAGAAAGTGCAGCGCGTCTACGACAACGCGGCCGCCGAGGCAAGTGGCATCTGGAACTCCTACATCAGCGTGGCCGACCAGGTGGCCGTCGACGTGGCGTCCGACGAGATCGTCGAGGCGTACAGCGTCAACAAGGTGGCCGTCGCGGTCACCCTGATGGACAAGATCGACCGTGGCCTGCTCACGCTGGACCAGCAGGTCCAGGTGCCGGCGAGCATCGTCGTGCCGGGTGGTGACGGCATCATCATCCTGGACAAGGCGTACCCGAGCGCGTTCACGCTGGGCCACGTCCTGTCGCTGTTCCTCACGGTTTCGGACGACACGTGCGTCCGGCTGGTGGGGCTCGTGGTTCCGGCGGCCGAGATCAACCAGATCCTGGTGGCCAAGGGCTTCCCCAAGACCCAGGTCACGCCGGTGGCCAACCCGAACCGCTACTTCCTCGGCCAGACCACTCCGCGCGAGACCCACGACCTGCTGAAGGCGCTGGTCGCGGGCACGTTGCTGAGCCCGGCGTCGACGGACTACCTGCTGTCCATCCTGCGGTCGCAGGTGGCGTTCACCGACGGAATCCGCCGTGAGATGTCGTCCGCCGATCGGGCAAGGATCGCCACGAAGGCGGGCTGGCTGAACGACGGCCGCAACGAGGCCGGAATCATGTTCGACGCCGCGGGCAAGCCGGTGTTGATCTACTCGATGTTCGCGCACGGCCAGGCGAACCCGGAGGACTTCGGGGCCACGCACCCGGTCCGGCAGGCCACCGCGAAGATGGGGCCGAAGTTCCTGCGCGCGGTCGACAAGATCGCGGGCGCGGGCACCAGGGCATTCCGGGCACCGGCCTACCAGCAGTACAACGGCGGCTGAGAGCAGCTACCGGGGGCGGCGACCACCGTGGACACCTGGCGGTCGCTGCCCTGCTGCGCCTGAAGAGTTGCGGTAGCGGGCACTTACGCCGGTACCAGGTCCGGAGTGCGGTCGGCCCAGGTGCCGTGCGGCTCCAGGGTGATCTCGCGGACGTCGTCCTCGCGGCGGTCCAAGCGGACCACCAGGTAGTCCTCTGACAGCCGCTCCGCCGAACCCTCGCCCCACTCGACGACGATCGCCGACCGTTCCAGGTCGGTGTCCAGATCGAGGTCGTCCAGCTGGGACAGGTCCCCGCCCAGGCGGTACGCGTCCACGTGCACCAACGGCACGCCGAGAGCGCCCGCCGGGTGAACGCGGGCCAGCACGAACGTCGGGGAGCTGACGCGGCCGCCGACACCGAGGCCGTCCGCGATGCCGCGGGTCAGCGTCGTCTTGCCCGCGCCGAGCGGCCCGGCCAGCAGGACCAGGTCACCCGCGCGCAGGGACCGGCCGAGGGACCGCCCGAACTCCATCGTGTCTTCGGGGGTCGGGAACACGAAACTCAACGCTGCCACCACCAGGTTCGCCGGGACGAGGTCACGCCGTCCACACCGGAACAGCGTTGCAGGAGATCGATCAGATGACTGTTCACCAGCTCGGGCTGCTCGAGCTGGACCATGTGCCCGGCCCCGCGCACCCGCACCAGCTCGGCGTCGGGCAGCTCGGCCGCGATCCGCTCGGCGTGCGAGAACGGCGTGAACCGGTCCGAATCGCCGCCGATGACGAGGACTTCCGCGTGCTTGAGCCCCGCCAGGGCCGCGTACCGGTTGTGGCTGCCGAGCGTGTCGACGAAGTTGACGAGACCGCGCACCGGCGTCACTTCCAGCATTTCGAGCATGAAGTCGACGAGCCGCGGGGCGACCTCGCGGCTGCCGAACGCCAGCCGCCGCACCGCCTGCCGCGTCAGCTGCCCGCCCGCCGCGCGCACGAACTCGACGAGGCCCGGCTGCCACCCGGCGAGCCCGCCGGCGGCGCGCGTCAGCGGGTTGTACTTCGAGAGCAGGGAACGCGGCAGCCCGCGTGCGCCGACTTCGCCCGCGGCCGTCGCGATGAAGGCCACGCCTTCCACGCGTTCTTCGAAGAGCTCGGGGAACTCGGCGGCCAGCTCCATGATCACCATGCCGCCCATCGAGTGCCCCATCAGCACGAGCGGTCCGTCGGGGACCACGGACCGCAGCACGCAGTCCAGGTCCCGCGCCAGTTGCTCGATGGTCGACGTCTCGGTGGAAGCCGCGCCGGACAGCCCGTGACCGCGGTGGTCGTAGTACACCTGACGCACGCGAGGCAGCCGCAGCGACGCGAGGTCACGCCGCTGGAAATGCCAGCAGCGCCGCGAAAGCGCGAAGCCGTGGACGCCCACGACGGTCAGTTCCGGTTCCCCGCCGTCCTCCGGGTCGATCTCCTCGACCGAGAGCGGCGTGCCGTCCTCGGCCGCGACCGTCGAAGTCCGGTCCGGTCTCAGCTCCCCCAGCGGCTCGTCCACGTACGGATCCTCACTGTACCGCCGCTGCTGCGTGGCGACGGCGATGACGGCGGCGGTCCCGGTGGCCAGTGCCCCGATCCCGCCGGCGATGGCCAGCAATCGTCGTGAAGGTGTCACGAGCGCTCCCCCAGATACCGGCGCCGCACCCGCGGGCGGTACATCGAGGTCACGATCTCGTAGTCGATGGTGCCCAGCTTGTCGGCCCATTCCCGGGCCGTCGGCTCGCCGTGTGTCCCGGCGCCGAACAGGACGACCTCGTCACCGACGGCCGGTTCGTGGTCACCGCAGTCGACGACCAGCTGGTCCATGCAGACCCGCCCGGCGACCGGCCGCCGCTGCCCGCCGAGGAAGACGTCCATGCGTCCGGACAGCGACCGCGGGACGCCGTCGGCGTACCCGGCCGGGACGAGCGCGAGGGTGGTTTCGCGCTCCGCGGTCCAGGTGTGCCCGTAGGACACCGATTCGCCGGCCTCGATCCGCTTGACCAGCGCGACCGTCGACCGGAACGTCATGGCCGGGCGCAGGTCTTCGGCCTGCGGCACCGGGTTGAGCCCGTACATCGCGATGCCGGGGCGGACGACGTCGAAGTGCAGGTCCGGCCGGGTGAGCAGGGCCGCGGAGTTCGCGAGGTGCCGCATCGGGTCGAGCCCGGCCGCGCGAGCGACGTCGTAGGCGTCGGCGAAGCGCTTGGCCTGCAGGTCGATCGACGGGTGCCCGGGTTCGTCGGCGCACGCGAGGTGGGACCAGATCGCGACGACCTCGACCCGCGGTTCGGCGGCCGCCGCTTCGACCAGCTCGGCCCACGCGGCGGGCGGGCAGCCGTTGCGCGAGAGCCCGGTGTCGATTTTGAGGTGCACACGTGCGCGGGTACCCGCTCGGGTGGCGGCCGCGATGCGGTGTAGCTCACCGAGCGAGCTGGCGGCGAGATCGACGTCCGCCTCGATGGCCGGGGCGAAGTCGACGTCCGGGGTGTCCAGCCAGCTGAACAGCCGGGTCGTGAGCCCGCCTTCGCGGAGGGCGAGGGCTTCGCCGAGCGAGCAGGTGCCGAGCCAGCCCGCCCCGGCCTCGACCGCGGCGCGCGCCACCGGCAGCGCGCCGTGGCCGTAGGCGTCGGCCTTCACCACGGCCATCACCTGGGAGCCGGGCGCCCGGGCGCCCAGCAGGGTGAGGTTGTGGCGGATCGCGTCGAGGTCGATGTCGGCCTGGGCGCGGGGGCTGGGTTCACGGGGAGAACTGGAGGACATGGCGCCCTCCAGTTTCCCATGAGCCGAGGTCAGGGCAGGCGCAGCCCGGACGTGGCGGAGAACACGTGCAGCTCGTCCGGGCGGATCCGCAGGTGGAGCGTGTCGCCCATGGCCGGCGGCGTACGCGGGTCGACCCGGGCCACGACGTTGGACTTGTTGTCGGCGGCGTCGGTCTCGGCGAGCTTGCCGTAGACGTAGGCGTCGGAGCCGAGCTCCTCGACCAGGTCCACCTTGATCGGCAAGGAGCCGTCTTCGCCCGCGGCGACCTCCAGGGCCTCCGGCCGGAAGCCGAGGGTCACGGTGTCGCCGTCGGCCGCGGCGATGGTCTCGCGGGTCAGCGGCACGCGCGCGCCGCCCACCTCGGCACCGTCGGCCGTCAGCTTCGCGGTGACGAGGTTCATCGCGGGGGAACCGATGAAGCCGGCCACGAAAGCGTTTGCGGGCCGGTCGTACAGCGCGCGCGGGGTGTCGCACTGCTGGAGCAGGCCGTCCGACAGCACGGCGACGCGGTCACCCATCGTCATGGCCTCGACCTGGTCGTGCGTGACGTAGACAGTCGTGACGCCGAGCCGGCGCTGCAGCGCGGCGATCTGCGTGCGCGTCGACACGCGCAGCTTGGCGTCGAGGTTCGACAGCGGCTCGTCCATCAGGAAGACCTGCGGCTCGCGGACGATCGCGCGGCCCATCGCGACGCGCTGGCGCTGACCACCGGAGAGCGCTTTCGGCTTGCGGTCGAGGTAGTCCACGATGTCGAGCAGCTTCGCGGCCTCGAGGACCTTCTGCTTGATCTCGGACGCGGGCCGTCCGGCGATCTTCAGCGCGAAGCCCATGTTCTGCGCGACCGTCATGTGCGGGTACAACGCGTAGTTCTGGAACACCATCGCGATGTCACGGGACCGCGGCGGCAGCTGGGTGACGTCGCGGTCGCCGATCCAGACGGCGCCGTCGTCGATGTCCTCGAGACCGGCGAGCATCCGCAGGCTGGTCGACTTGCCGCACCCGGACGGGCCGACCAGCACGAGGAACTCGCCGTCGGCGATCTCCAGGTCCAGCGCGTCGACCGCGGGGCGCTCCGAGCCGGCGTAACGCCGGGTCGCCTTGTCGTAGGTGATGGAAGCCATCGGTCAGTCCTCTCCGAGATTCCGCCGGACCCCGTAAGCCGCTTCGCGGGCTTCGAGGTGGCGCTGCTGGATCCGGTGGCCCTCGGCGCGCTGCGCCTCGGTCGGCTCGTCCAGCTCGAGCCGGAGCTTGCGGTTCTTCTGCCAGGACGGGGGTTCCGCACTGGAAGCCAGGGCCCACGCCGCCTGCCGCGCCGCGCCGAGCGCGACGTACTCGGCGACTTCGGGCAGCTGCACGGGCACGCCGAACACCAGCGGCGCGACCGCGCGGACGGCCCGCGACTGCGCGCCCCCGCCGATCAGCAGCACGCGCTGGACGTCGAGGCCGTGCGCGCGTACCGCGTCGAGGCCGGCGGCCAGGCCGCAGAGCATGCCTTCGACGGCGCTGCGCGCGAGGTTCTCCGGGGTCATGTTTTCCCTGGTCAGCCCGGCCAGTGAGCCGGTGGCGCCGGGCAGGTTCGGGGTGCGCTCACCGTCCAGGTACGGCAGGAAGGTCAGCCCCCCGGCCCCGGGCTCGGCGGCCAGGGCGAGCCGGTCGAACTCGCTCAGCGTCGCCCCGAGCATCGCGGCTGTCGCGGTCAGCACGCGGGCGGCGTTGAGGGTGCAGGCGAGCGGGAGGAAGCGGCCGGTGGCGTCGGCGAACCCGGCGACTTCGCCACTCGCGTCGGCCGCGCCGGTCTCGGCGACCCCGAACACGGTGCCGCTGGTGCCGAGCGAGACGACGGCGTCGCCGGGCTGGAGTTCCAGCCCGAGCGCGGCAGCCATGTTGTCGCCGGTGCCGGCGGAGACGAGCACGCCGTCCGGGGTGTGGCCGGCGGCGTCGGCCGGGCCGAGCACGGTCGGCAGCTCCGGCGTCCGGCCACCGAAGGCATGGCTCAGGACGTCGAGGCGGTAGGCGTTGTCGGACGGCGAGAAGTACCCGGTGCCGGACGCGTCGCCGCGGTCGGTGACCGGATCTCCGCCGGTGAGCTTCCAGGTCAGCCAGTCGTGCGGGAGCAGCACGCGCGTCACGCGGTCGGCGAGCTCCGGCTCGTGCTCGGCCAGCCAGCGCAGTTTCGTGACGGTGAAGCTCGCGACCGGCACCGAACCGACGGACTTCGCCCAGGCCGACGGCCCGCCGAGCTCCTCGATGAGGTTGAGCGCCGCCTGCGCGGACCGGGTGTCGTTCCAGAGCAGCGCCGGCCGGACCACGTCGTCGTTTTCATCCAGCGTGACCATGCCGTGCTGCTGGCCGCCGACGCCGATGGCCTGGACGCCGTCGAGCAGGCCGTTCGTGGCTTCCTGGAAGGCGTCCCACCAGGCGGCGGGAGCGACCTCGGTGCCGTCGGGGTGCGGCGCGCGGCCGGTGCGGACGATCTCGCCGGTGGCGGCGTCGCACACGACGACCTTGGTCGACTGGGTGGACGAGTCGATGCCGGCGACCAGTTCAGCTGTCATAGGGCTGCCCCTCTGCGACGTGTTCGACGATCTCGATGGCCGTGCCCGCGTTGAGCGCGGCCTCGATCTCCTCGGTGGGGGTGTACTCACCGGTGATCAGCAGGTCGTAGTCGCCGACGTCGCCGTGCGCGTAGGTGGCGGTGCGGCCGAACTTCGAGTGGTCGACGACGAGGACGGTGTGGTTCGCGGCCTTCAGCGCGGCCTTCTTCAGCTCGGCGTAGTCGCGATCGGGGTGGAAGAGCCGCCCGACGGCGACGGCGGTGACCGAGACGAACGAGACGTCCGCGCGGATGCTGTCGAGCAGGTTGATGACCTCGGGGCCGGCGCAAGAGTCGTACTCGTGGCTGTAGCGGCCGCCGGCGAGGACGACCTCGACCTTGGGGCCGAGCAGGCGGGCGGCGTGCAGCGAGTTCGTGACGACGGTGAGGGCGTCGATCTCGGCGAGCCGCTTGACCAGCGGGAGGAGGGTGGTGGAGTCGTCGACGAAGACGGTCTGACCGGGCTGCACCTGGCGCGCGGCGGCCTCGCCGAGCGCTTCTTTTTCGCCGTGGTGGAGCGTGTCGCGGAACCGGGCGGCGGACTCGATGGTGAGCGCCGGGTAGGCCTCGACCTTGCCGCGGAGCTTGCGCAGGAGCCGACGCTCGGCGAGGTCGTCGAGGTCGCGGTGCATCGTCATCAGGCTGACCTTGAACCGGGCGGTGAGATCGTCGATCCGCGCTTCGCCCTGCTCGATGACGTGGTCGAGGATGTCCTGCCGCCGCCGCTCGACGACAGCATCGGACGGCCGGGTCTTCCGGTCTCCGGATGCTGCTGTGCCGCCGCTCACACGGCATTCTTACCAGATTTACCCCGCAAAGTTAACAGAGAACTCGATAAGTCTTCTCAAAGACGTAGGCGGCACTTTCACGTGAAAGTGACCCGGAGTGCGCACTCCGGGTCAC
>NZ_JBEZYB010000017.1:0-142426 GCF_040638285.1 Amycolatopsis sp. NPDC026612 | reverse complement strand
ACTACCTTGTGTCGCGCGTCCCCTAACTCGCCTCCGCACCACCCCCCCCATTGGGGCCTTCGGTGCGTTCAACGCACCCAAGGCCACATTGGGGCGCTTGCCGCCGGCACCCCGAAGCGCGGTACTAGGCGCCAGCCATGGAACAGCTCCTCTTCGCGATCGCGCTCGTCCTCCTGGCGGGTGTGTTCGCGGCGGCCGACGCCGCCATCAGCACCGTGTCGCAAGCCCGGGCCGAAGGCCTCGCCCGGCTCGGGCTGCCCGGCGCCCGCCACCTGGCCGCCGTCGTCGCCGAGCGCCGCCGGCACATCAACCTGCTGCTCCTGCTCCGGCTCGGCTGCGAACTCACCGCGACCGTGCTGGTCACCGTGTTCGTCGGCACCCGCCTCGAGCCGCTCGGCCTCGCCGTGCTGGTCGCCGCGGTTGTCATGGTCGTCGTCAGCTACGTCCTCATCGGCGTCGGCCCCCGCACCCTGGGCCGCCAGCACCCCTACCGCATCGGCCGCTTCGTCGCCGGGCCCGTCCGCGTCCTGGGGTCCGTCCTCGGCCCGCTGTCCCGGCTGCTCATCCTCGTCGGTAACGCCATCACCCCCGGCCAGGGCTTCCGCGAAGGCCCGTTCACCTCCGAGGTCGAGCTGCGCGAGCTCGTCGACCTCGCCCAGGAACGCGGCGTCGTCGAGGACTCCGAACGCGAGATGATCCACTCGGTGTTCGAACTCGGCGACACCGTCGCCCGCGAGGTCATGGTGCCCCGCACCGAGATCGTCTGGATCGAGCGCACCAAGACCGTCCGGCAGGCACTGGCGCTCGCGCTGCGCACCGGGTTCACCCGGCTGCCGGTGATCGACGAGTCCGTCGACGACATCGTCGGCGTCGTCAACATCAAGGACCTCATGGCCGGCTACCTCGACGCCGGCGGACCGGGCACGGTCGTCGGCTCCCGGATGAACCCGGCTTCGTTCGTCCCCGACTCCAAGCGGCTCGACGAGCTGCTCAAGGAGATGCAGCGCTCGCACAACCACATGGCGATCGCCGTCGACGAGTACGGAGGTACGGCGGGCCTGCTCACCATCGAAGACGTCCTCGAAGAGATCGTCGGCGAAATCACCGACGAGTCCGACGCCGACGAACGCCCCGAAGTCGAGGAGCTCGACGACGGCGCCGTCCGCGTGTCGTCCCGGATGAGCGTCGACGACCTGGGCGAGCTGTTCGGCATCGACCTCGAAGACCACGACGTGGAGACCGTGGGCGGGCTGCTCGCGGAGCGACTGGGTAGGGTCCCGCTGCCGGGGGCCGAAGCCGAGGTCGCCGGCCTTCGGCTGTTCGCCGAAGGGGGCAAGGACCGGCGCGGCCGGATGCGGATCACCTCCGTGGTCGTGCACCCGGCCGACGCCGAAGCGATGACGGACCCCGTCGACCGGACGCGCCGCCGCACGCGCCTGCCCCACACCGACGAACGCGACAGGAGCGTCGAACATGCCTGACCTCGAGGCCGAGGACCAGAAGCTGGTCGTCCTCGCCCGGTCCTCGCGAGCCCGCATCCAGGCCCCCGAAGGCGCCGCGGTCCGCGACAGCGACGGCCGCACCTACGCGGCGGGCACGGTCGACCAGCCGTCGTTCAAGCTCACCGCGTTGCAGGCCGCGGTCGCCGCGGCGCTGTCCAGCGGCGCCGAAGGCATCGAAGCCGCCGCCGTCGTCAGCGAAGAGGGACTGCTCAAGGGCGCGTCCGTGCAGGCCGTGCGCGACATCGCGAAGTACGCGCCGATCATCCTCGCCGCCCCCGACGGCACGGTGCTCGAGGTGCGCGAGCGATGACCGAGCACCGTTCCGGCTTCGCCTGCTTCGTCGGCCGCCCCAACGCCGGCAAGTCGACGCTGACCAACGCCCTCGTCGGCACCAAGGTCGCGATCACCTCCAGCAAGCCGCAGACCACCCGGCACGCGATCCGCGGCATCGTCCACCGCGAGGACGCCCAGCTCGTCCTCATCGACACGCCCGGCCTGCACCGGCCGCGCACCCTGCTCGGCGAGCGGCTCAACGACATCGTGCACGCCACCTGGTCCGAAGTGGACGTCGTCGGCCTCTGCGTGCCGGCGAACGAGAAGATCGGCCCCGGCGACAAGTTCATCGCCGCCGAGCTGCAGAAGATCGCGAAGCGTACCCCCGTGATCGGCATCGTCACCAAGACCGACCTCGTCCAGCCCCAGCAGGTCGCCGAACAGCTCCTCGCGCTGCAGCGGGTGATGGACTTCGCCGAGCTGATCCCGGTGTCCGCAGTGGACGGGTTCCAAGTGGACTCGCTGGCGAACCTGCTCGTCGGCAAGCTCCCCGAGGGCCCGCAGCTCTACCCCGGCGGCGAGCTCACCGACGAACCCGAGCAGACCCTGGTCGCCGAGCTGATCCGCGAGGCGGCGCTCGAAGGCGTCCGCGACGAGCTGCCGCACTCGATCGCCGTCACCGTCGAGGAGATGCTGCCCCGCGAAGGCCGCGACGACCTCATCGACGTGCACGCGTTCCTGTTCGTGGAACGGCCCAGCCAGAAGGGGATCATCCTCGGGCACAAGGGCGAACGGCTGCGGGAGGTCGGCGCCGCCGCCCGCAAGAACATCGAGGCGCTGCTCGGCTCGAAGGTCTACCTCGACCTGCACATCAAGGTGGCCAAGGAGTGGCAGCGCGACCCTCGCCAGCTGCGCCGGCTGGGCTTCTGACCGGCGCTTTCCCCCGCCGGGGGAGGATCAGCGGAATTCCTGGTCTCGATTCGGTCGCGGCGGGATGAAACGCCGGACGCGTGCCCACGCCGCCCCCTACAGTCGCGGCTTCGACCACATCGCGGCCGATCGGGGCGGCAGCGGATCCGGTGGTCGTCTCTGGAGCACGACGAAGGGGAACAACCGATCATGACCGATAGCCAGGGCATGCCCAATTACCCCGGCGACCAGCCGAACCAGCCCGGCGGGCAGCCGAACTACCCCGGCGGGCAGCCGGGTGGCTACCAGCCGGGCCCGCCCCCGAGCAACCACCTCGTGTGGGCCATCTTGTCGCTGCTGTGCTGCTGGCCGCTCGCCATCGTCGCGATCGTGCAGGCCGCGAAGGTGAACGGGCTGTGGGCGCAGGGGCAGACCGCCGCCGCCCAGCAGGCCTCCGCAGCCGCCAAGAAGTGGGCGATCATCGCGGCGTCCATCGGTGTCGTCCTGAACGTGCTGGTGATCATCCTCTACGCCGCGGGGGTCTTCACCACGCAGGTGACCACGTCGCCATACTGACGTAGCCGAGCAGCAGGAGGATCCCGGTGACCGACCAGTACCCGCCGTACCCGCCCCCGGGCGGGCCGCCACCCGGCTACGGCTACGGCTACCCGCCGAACTACGGGCCGCCACCCGACAACAACATGGTGTGGGCGGTCCTGAGCACGGTGCTCTGCTGCCTGCCCTTGGGTGTGGTGGCGATCGTGAAGTCGAGCCAGGTGCAGTCGCTGTGGTTCCAGGGTTTCCACGCCGAGGCGCGGAAGGCCGCCGATGACGCCCGGAAGTGGGCGATGTGGTCGGCCATCGCGATCGGGATCCTCCTGCTGCTCTACGTGATCATCTTCGTGGTCGTGCTGGGCGTCGGCTTGTCCGCGGGCGGGCGGTAGTGACCGCCCCGACCGTCTACACGGGAATCCCCGCCCGCGGCACCCGGGAGAAGCTGCGGGCGCTGGGGCCACCCCTCGCGGCCGTCGCCGGGCTGGGTGTGTGCAGCGTGGCCGTCTGGGTCGGCGACCCGACCACCCCGGGCGGGTTCCTGCCCGTCTGCCCGACCAAGGCGCTGTTCGGCATCGACTGCCCGGGGTGCGGCGGCATGCGGATGGCGTACAGCGTGATGCACGGGGACATCCCCGCCGCCCTGCACTACAACGCCGTGTCGTTCGTCTTCGTGCTGCTGCTCGGCTGGAGCATGGCCGCGTGGACCCTCGGGCGCCTGCGCGGCCGCGCGATGAGCAGCTGGCTGCACTGGCGCTGGGCGCCCCTCGTGTTCGGGGTGGTGTTCATGGTCTGGTTCGTCATCCGCAACCTGCCGTTCGCCCCGTTCACCGGCCTGCACGTCTGATCGGGACGGGCGGGAACCGGTGCGCCGCGCGCCGCGTCGGACCGCGCATGCGGTTCACCCGGACAGCTGAAGCCTGGGCGGCGCGGCCGGAGGCGAACCGAGTACGCTCCCGCCGACCGTGCCGCACATCCGGACGGTTCCGCACGGGGCGTGCGGGCGAGTGATCAGCGAGGGGGAGACCCAATGACCGATCCCTACGGTCAGCAGTCCTTCGGGCAGCAGCCCGGTGGCCAGCAACCGTTCGGGCAGCCGCAGCCGGGCCAGGCGCCGTACGGGCAGCCTTCGCCGTACGGTCAGCAGGCTCCGTTCGGGCAGCAGGCGCCGTACGGTCAGCAGCAGGCACCCTACGGGCAGCAGGGCGCTCCCTTCGGCCCGCCGCGGAACTACGCGAACTGGGGACAGCGCGCCGGCGCCCTCCTGATCGACATCTCGCCGGTGCTGGTCATCGACCTCCTGGCGCTCGTGGTGACGGCCAGCGGTGCACAGGGCTTCGGCGCCGCGCTGTACGGCCTCGGCGCGCTCGCCGGCCTCGGCTGGACCATCTACAACCGGTGGATCCAGCAGGGCAACACCGGTCAGTCGCTGGGCAAGCGCGTCCTCGGGATCAAGCTGATCTCGGAACACACCGGGCAGCCGATCGGCGCCGGCTCGGCGTTCCTGCGCGACCTCTGCCACATCGTCGACAACCTGCCCTGCTACATCGGCTACCTGTGGCCGCTGTGGGACGACAAGAGCCAGACCTTCGCGGACAAGATCCTCAACACCGTCGTGGTGCCGGCCGACGGTGCGCCCTCGACCGGCCAGGCGCCGTTCGGCCAGCCCGGCGCGCAGCCGTTCGCCGGCGGCTACCCGCCGCCGGGGCAGCAGCCCGGCCAGTTCGGCCAGCCGCCGTCCGGTGGCTACCCGCAGCAGCCGCAGTCCGGGGGCTTCGGCCAGCCCACCCCGGGCGGTTTCCCGCAGCAGCAGCAGCCGTCTTCCGGCGGCTTCGCCCAGCCGTCGCAGCCGAGCGGTTTCGGCCAGCAGCCGCAGCCGGGTGGGTTCGGCCAGCAGCCGAGCCAGCCGGGCACCCCGCCGCCGGGTGGCTCTCCCTTCGGTGAGGTCGAGCGCACCCAGATGCTCCGCCCGGAATCCGGGAGCGGGTCCGCCTTCGACGAGCAGGCCGAGCGCACCCAGATGCTGCGCCCGGAGGCCCAAGGCGACGCCGGGCAGACGCAGAAGATCGAGCCGGGCCAGTTCGGGCAGCAGCCGAACGACCAGCCGCCGCACCACTGACCGACTTCCGTGACACCGCCGGGGGAATCCCGGCGGTGTCACCCGAGCAACGGGGGCAAGAGGCTCCATGACCGATCCCTACGGCCGGCAGCCGTGGCCGGGTCAGGCGCAGGCACCGTACGGACCCCAGGGCAACCAGTTCGGCCCGCCGCGCTACTACGCCAACTGGGGCCGGCGCGCTCTCGCCTACCTCATCGACTTCGCCCCGGTCATCGTGACCTACCTGATCGCCGGGCTCTCCGTGGCGACCGAGCGGCGCTGGGAAGAGTCACTGGTGCCCGCCGCCGTGATCGTCGTGATCGTCTGGCTCGGCTGGTCGATCTTCAACCGGTGGTACCTGCAGGGCAAAACCGGTCAGTCACTCGGCAAGCGGGTCGCGAAGATCAAGCTCGTCCGCGCGGACACCGGGCAACCCACCGGCTTCGGCGTGGCGTTCGTGCGCGACATCGCGCACGTCGTCGACAACGTGATCTGCTACCTCGGCTGGCTGTGGCCGTTGTGGGACGAAAAGTCGCAGACGCTCGCGGACAAGATGGCCGGCACGGTCGTGATCACCCTCGAGGGCGCGGGCGCCGCACCCTTCGGGCCGGGCGCCGCGCAGCCGTTCGGTCACCCGGCGCCGGGCCAGCAGCCCGGCCAGTTCGGCCCGCCGCCGTCGCCGTCCGGTGGTTTTCCGCAGCAGCAGACGGGTGGGTTCCCCCAGCACCAGACAGGCGGGTTCCCGCAGCAGCCCCAGCAACCTCCGCAGCCGCAGTCGGGCAGCTTTCCGCAGCAGCCCCAGCAGCCCCAGCCCGGCGGTTTCGGCCAACCCGCGCCGGGAGGCTTCGGCCAGCTGCCGCAGCCCGGCGGGTTCACCCAGCCGCCGCCCGGGGGCTTCGGTCAGCCGCCCGCGCAGCACCCGGGGCAGCAGCCGCCGCAGTACTAGCGCGACCGGCGGCACCGCCCGGCGGAAGCCGTCGCCGCCGAACCCGGGCCGGTCCACCCCGGCGTCGCCCGGAAGTGGGACGATGTCGGGGTGGTGAACCTCTACCGCGACACCGGGGTGGTGTTGCGCACGCACAAGCTGGGTGAAGCCGACCGGATCGTCACCCTGCTGACCCGGCGGCACGGCAAGGTCCGCGCCGTGGCGAAGGGCGTGCGGCGCACCTCGTCGCGCTTCGGGGCCCGGCTGGAGCCGTTCGGCCACGTCGACGTGCAGTTCTACACCGGGCGGACGCTCGATGTCATCACCCAGGTCGAGACCGTCGACGCGTTCGCGCTGCCGCTGGTCGCCGACTACCAGCGCTACACCACGGCCAGCGCGATCGCCGAAACCGCGGACCGGCTCTCGGCCGAAGAGGGCGAGCCGGTGCTCAAGCTGTACCTCCTCGTCGTCGGCGCGCTGCGGTCGCTCGCCGCGGGGGAGCGGGACGCCTCCCTCGTGCTCGACGCCTTCTTCCTCCGCGCGATGTCCTACGCCGGCTGGGCGCCCGCGCTCACCGAATGCGCCCGCTGCGGCCTGCCGGGCCCGCACAAGGCGTTCAGCATCGCCGCGGGCGGCTCGATGTGCCAGGACTGCCGGATCGCCGGCTGCGTGCACCCGGCCCCCGAGGTCCTGGACCTGCTCACCGCGTTGCTGCACGGCGAATGGCCGCTGGCCGAGTCGACCCTGCCGGGCACCCGCCGCGACGCGAGCGGCCTGGTCGCGGCGCACCTGCAGTGGCACCTGGAGCGGCAGCTGAGGTCCCTTCCCCTGGTCGAGCGACGCGCCCGGGAGGCGGTGGTGATATCCGGGGCTTCGCCCCAGGCCGGAGCCTCCGCCCCCCGAACCCCCGACAGACAGGTGGTGCCCGGGCAGTAGGGTCGGGCCTGATCGGTTCACCCATCCAGGGAGGCACGCAGTGCTGCGCAGGGGACGCGAGAACAAGGCGTCGCGATCCGAGCTGCGGGCGCCGGATCCGCACCCGTCGGGCGCGAAGCCACCGGAGATCCCGCGCGAGCTGGTGCCCAAGCACGTCGCGCTGGTCATGGACGGCAACGGCCGCTGGGCCAACCAGCGCGGCCTGCCGCGGATCGAAGGTCACAAGCGCGGCGAAGCGGTGATGATCGACGTCGCGGCCGGCGCGGTCGAGATCGGCGTCAAGTGGCTCTCGGTGTACGCGTTCTCGACCGAGAACTGGAAGCGCAGCCCCGAAGAGGTGCGGTTCCTGATGGGCTTCAACCGCGACACCATCCGCCGCCAGGTCGACTACCTCGGCTCGATCGGCGTGCGCATCCGCTGGGCGGGACGGCGGCCGAAGCTGTGGGCGTCGGTGATCAAGGAACTGCAGGCCGCCGAAGAGAAGACCAAGCACAACACGGCGTTGAACATGACGATGTGCGTCAACTACGGCGGCCGCGCCGAGCTGGGCGACGCGATGCAGCGGATCGCCCGTGACGTCGCCGACGGGAAGCTGAACCCGGACAAGGTGAACGAGAAGACGATCGGGAAGTACCTGTACCAGCCGGACATGCCGGACGTGGACCTGTTCCTCCGGCCCTCGGGTGAGCAGCGGACGTCGAACTTCCTGCTGTGGCAGTCGGCCTACGCCGAGATGGTCTACCAGGACACGCTGTTCCCGGACTTCGACCGGACCCACCTGTGGCGGGCCTGCCTGGAATTCGCGAAGCGGGATCGCCGCTTCGGTGCCGCCGTCGACCAGGCGGCTTCTTCGTGAGCGCCACCGAAGCGGCCGAAACGGCGGAGCTGCTGACGCAGGCGAAGGATGCTCTCGAGCGCTACCTCGAAGTCCACGTCGACGACGACGGCGCGCTGACCTTCTCCCACGGTGGCGTGCCGTGCGTGATCCAGGCGACCCGGCTCGGCGAGGGGCTCACGGTGCTCACCCTGACCTGCGTGGTCGGCTGGGACCTGGCGGACGCACCCGAACTGTCGATCGCCGTCGCCGAGCGCGCGGGGCAGGGGCTGTTCGGGACGCTCGGAGTCGGGCATTCGGACAACGGGGTGGACGTGACCCTGCGGTACGCGTTCCCGGCGGCCGGTCTGGACGCGGCGGCGCTCGGGACGTTGCTGATGCTGGTGGTGTCGACGGCGTCGCAGCTGCGGACCGATCTGCCCGGAATCGTGCCCGGCGACTGACCCGATCGGGGTGGACATTCCGCCGCGAACGGAGGATTCACGGCCGAAACGGACCGTGATCCTCCGTTCGCACCCCGTGCGGGTCCCGGGGTGCCGGACCGCACTGGCATCATCGCCCTCGTGAACATCGTTTCCGAAACCGAGGCCGAGCCCGGCCGGCGCACGCGCCGGTTCCGGATCAGCTCGGTCGAGGTGCTGTGCGCGATCCTGCTGATCGCGATCCTCGCCCAGGGCTGGCTGCAGCAGCTGTTCGACGTGCCCGCGCTGCGCACCGGGTCGACCGTGTTCGTCGCCGTCTGCGTGCAGGCCCTGCCGTTCCTCGTGCTGGGCGTGCTCATCAGCGGCGCCATCGCCGCGTTCGTGCCCGCCCGCGTGCTGGAGAAGGTGCTGCCCCGCCGGGCCGGTGCGGCCGTCGGCGTCGCCGGGCTGGCCGGGGTCGCGCTGCCGGGCTGTGAATGCGCTTCGGTGCCGGTCGCGCGGCGGCTGATGGGGCAGGGCGTGGCTCCGGCCGCGGCGCTGACGTTCCTGCTCGCGGCGCCGGCGGTGAACCCGGTGGTGCTGGTCGCCACCGCGGTCGCGTTCCCCGGCAAGCCGGAGATGGTGCTGGCGCGGTTCGCCGGCTCGCTCGCCACGGCGATGGTGATGGGCTGGCTGTGGGCCCGCTGGGGCAAGCTCGGGTGGATCGCCGAGCGCGCGCTGCGGCGCCTGCCCGACGTGGCGGGCGGTCAGCGGTGGCGCGTGTTCGCCGAGACCGCGCGGACCGACCTGGTCGAGGCCGGCGGCTTCCTGGTACTGGGCGCGCTGATCTCGTCGGCGCTGAACGTGCTGGTGCCGGCGAAGTGGTTCGGCGTCCTCGGCGACCAGCTGGTGCTGGGGATCGTCGTGATGGCCGTGCTCGCGGTGGTGCTGGCGCTGTGCAGTGAGGCGGACGCGTTCGTCGCGGCGTCGCTGACGGCGTTGCCGCTGCTGCCGAAACTGGTGTTCCTGGTCGTCGGCCCGGCGGTGGACGTCAAGCTGTTCGCCCTGCAGGCCGGCACGTTCGGCCGGTCGTTCGCGGTGCGGTTCTCGCCCGTGACGTTCGTGGTGGCGGTGGCCTGTGCGCTCGTCGCCGGAATCCTGGTGGGAGTCGCGTGAAACGGGAAACCCAGAACATCCTGCTGATCCTGCTCGGCGGCGCGCTGGTCAAGATCGCGGTCAACGGCGACTACCTGCGGTACGTCAAACCGGCGCAGCAGCCGTGGATCATCACGGGCGGCGCGGTGATGGTGCTGCTGGGCGCGGTCGCGATCGTCCGCGACCTCGTGGCGGCGCGGGCGTCGGCGTCCCTCGGCCACGGTGGCCACGGTGGCCACGCGCACTCGGCGCGTCCGGCGTGGTTGCTGCTGGTGCCGGTGCTGGCGGTGTTCCTGGTCGCCCCGCCGGCACTGGGCGCCGACTCGGTGATCCGCTCGGAGGCCCGGGTCCCGGCGAGCGCGGCCTCGGCGACCGCGGCGGCGTTCCCCCCGCTGCCCGCTGGGGCGGTGGTGCCGTTGACGGTGAACGAGTTCGTCAGCCGCGCGGGCTGGGACGCGGCGGGGACGCTCGACGGCCGCACGGTTTCCCTGACGGGCTTCGTGGTGCACACGGAAGGCAGCACACTGCTGGCCCGTCTGGTGATCAGCTGCTGCGCGGCGGACGCGTTCCCGGTGACGGTCCGCCTCCGCGGCGGCGAAGCGGACCACCTGGCGAGCGACGCCTGGATCCAGGTGACGGGCCAGGTGGTCCCGGGCACGGCAACGAAGACGAACAGCTACACACCGGACTTCACCCCGGCTTCGCTGACCACGGTCCCCGCTCCGAAGGACCCATACGAGTACTGACGCTCCAGCCGATCCGGGCGACCGCCCGCGGTCAGTGCTCGGCGCAGGTGCCGGTGATCTCCACCGTGTGCGAGATCTCCGAGAAACCGTGCTCCGCCGCGATCTTCTCCGCCCAGCGCTCGACGGCCGGGCCCTCGACCTCCACCGTGCGGCCGCACAGGCGGCACACCAGGTGATGGTGGTGGTGGGCCGAGCAGCGGCGGTAGATCGCCTCGCCGGAGTCCGTGCGCAGCACGTCGATCTCGCCGGCCTCCGACAGGGACTGCAGCGTGCGGTACACCGTCGTCAAGCCGATGCCGTCGCCGCGTTTGCGCAGTTCGTCATGAAGTTCCTGGGCGGAGCGGAAGTCGTCGATCGTGCTCAGCAGCTCGACGACCGCGGACCGCTGCCGGGTGGATCGGCGCCCGGGCACCGGGGCCTGGCTGCGCGACGCGGCGGGGTTCATCACTTTCCTTCCTGCACGTGGGCGACGGCGTCGACCACGATGTGCGCCAGGTGGTCGTCGGCGAGCCGGTAGACGACCTCGCGGCCGCGACGCTCGCCCTGGACCACCCCGGCCGTCTTCAGCACCCGCAGGTGCTGGCTGATCAGCGGCTGCGCCACGTCGAGGGCGTCCACCAGCTCGTGGACGCACCGGTCGGCCGCGCGCAGCTGCAGCACGATCGCGATCCGGACCGGTGCCGCCAGCGCGCGCAGCAGGTCACCCGCGTCGGTCAGCACCGACGGCGACGGGTGCGCCGGCGCCACCGGGGACGCCGGGGGGCACTCCGCGAGCCCCGGCTGGGGGTCACTCCCGGTCACCGCCGCCATTCCCGCCTCCACGCTGCCGGTCGCACCGCCTGCGACCATGAATTCCGTAGTCATTGCCGATAACGGTCCGGCCCATCCTAGTGTTCCCTCGTCCGGGACCTCCGCCTCGGCGCCGAGCTGCGAGGTTCGGCCGGTCGTATTACCCCGTTCGGGTGAGTTCGTGGGATATTGGCTCCGTGGCTTCGCATGTCGTGGCCGACGGTGCAAGGTGGTCGCGGAGCGTTTCGCACGCTGGCGACCCGCCCCGAGCAGAGCAGTGGGGAGACATGAGGCGTTTCGTGACGAAGGCGGCCGCGCTGACGGTCGTGGTGTTCCCGCTGGTCGGAGCTGGTGTCGCCGCGGCGCAGACCCAGGCGGTCGACGAGAAGACGGGGCCGGTCTCGTTCGCGAACATCGCGTCGGTGCGGATCGGGGACGAAGGCCAGCACGGGGGCGCCCTGATCACCGAAACGCAGCGCTCGCCGCTGCTGCCCGGCCAGTCGAAGCTCGGCACCGACCGCGTCTCGGTCCCCAAGGACAACGGCGAACGGGCCACCTTCGGCGGGCACTACCAGATCGACCTCGGCCGCTACAGCGCGTCACAGGACCCGTACCCGGCGGGCATCGCGAGCCGGGACCACAACGTCTTCGCCGCCTTGCAGGCCACCACCGTGCCCACCGCCGTCGCGGAGACGAACTACGCGCTGCGGGACAACTGGCAGGGCGGCACCAAGCCGGCCGACAACACCGTGCTCGTGCTGGAAGGCGCCAAGACGTCGGTGGACTGCACCGGCCCGGCGAAGCTGTCCGGCACCTCGTCGGTGGCCCGGCTGTGGGTGCGCCAGGCCGACGGCGCGCTCGGGATCGTCCCGATGCCCGGCGGCAACGCCGGTCTGCAGCTGAAGAACCTGCGGCTCGGCCCGCCCGGCGACATCACGAACGCCGACCGCGCGACCACCGTCTCCGACCTCAAGCTGACCCGCGTCGCCGCCTTCGACCAGCTGATCCGCCAGGACGGCTGGCGCGGGGGCGACTTCACCGCCGTCGCCGGCTGGCGGGCCGAGATCACCACCCACGTCAAGGACGCCCAGGGTGCCGCGCTGCAGGACGTGCGGACCACCATCGTCCTCGGCGGGGTCAGCTGCTCGGTGCCGAAGGGGTTCGTCGCGAAGACCGCCACCCCCGCGGGCGGCACGACCGCCACGCAGGCCGCCGTGCCGACGCAGGTCCCGGCCGGCTACCTGGGCGCGGCCGCGCCCGCCACCGGCGGTGACGGCTCCCGGGTCCCGCTCGGCATCGGCCTGCTCTTCGGCGGGGTGTTCTTCGCCGCGGTCGCCCTCCTGCTGGGCAGGCGGCGCCGGAGCGGGACGGACTAGGTGCTGCGCACCGCGCTGGCCGCTCTCGCGGCGGCGCTGGCCGTGGCGGCCTTCGCCGCCGGGATCGTCGTCCTGACCTGGCTGCCGCCGTCAGCCACACCGCCGCCGGCGGCGGCCCCTCCGCCGGGCGCGCTGCCGGGGGAGAACGCCGCCCCGGCCGTGCTCCCCGCGGACAGCGAGTCCGCCGCCCAGCAGCGGCCGGGCACGGTCCGGCTGCCCGACGGCGCCACCGTCCGGCTGGTCCGCACCGAACTCACCGACACGGGCGTGCTGCCGATCCCGCGCGGCCTCGGCGACGCCGCCTGGTGGGGCGCCAAGCTGGGCGCGGCCCAGGGAGCGGCGCTGCTGTCCGGGCACGTGAACTGGGAGGGGCGGCGCGGGCCGTTCGACGAGCTGTGGCGCATGCGCGACGGTGACGAGGTGAGCGTCGTCGACGCGCGCGGCGGCCGGTGGGTCTACCGCGTCGACGACGTCGTCACGCTGCCCAAGGAGACGCTGCCAGCCCAGGCCGCCCGGTGGTTCGGGCAGGACGGCCCGCACCGGCTGGTGCTGGTGACCTGCGGGGGCGACTACGTCGGCGGCACCGAGGGCTACGCCGAGAACCGCCTGGTCACGGCCAGGCTGGTGACGCGCCCCACCGGCTGACCGATCTTCGGTGCAACCTCCTGCGCCCCTCGCGGCATGCCTGTCGGTGCACTGGCCACGACAGCGAAGGAGCACAAGCACATGCAGGACCGGAATCCGGAGGAGCCGAAGAAGAGCTCCGGCCGCTGGTGGATCGTCGCCGTCGCCGGGGCCTTCGTGGTCGCGGCGCTGGTCGTGACCCTGCTCGTGTTCACCGGAAAGGATGAAGCCGCCGTCGCGAACGGCACGGGGGCGCCCGTTCCGGCCGCGAACCAGCCGGCGTCGCAGAGCACCCGGCAGGACACCGGCAGTGACCCCGCGCGGCTGTCCCTGCCCGGCGGCGGCACCGCGAAGCTGGTCCAGGAGGACCTGGACGCCGCGGGTGCGCTGAAGATCCCGGAGGGGCTCGACGAGGCCGCCTGGTGGGGCGCCAGGCTGGGGGCCGACCACGGCGTCGCGCTGCTGTCCGGGCACGTGAACTGGAAGGGCAAGAAGGGCCCGTTCAACGAACTCTGGCAGGTCAAGCAGGGGCAGGAGGTCAAGCTGACCGACGCCGCGGGCGCCAGCTGGGTGTACCGGATCGACGCCACGGAGACCGTGCACAAGTCGGACCTCGCCGGCCGGTCCGAGCAGCTGTTCGACCCGGACGGGCCGCACAAGCTGCTGCTGGTCACTTGCGGCGGCGAGTACGTCGGCGGCAGCGAGGGCTACGAGGACAACCGCGTCGTGACGGCGTCGCTGGTCTCCCGGCCGTAGGCTCACCTGCGCGAAAAGGAGTGGGCCCCGGCGGATACCCTGGACGTTCTAGTCCGATGAACCGTCCCCGCAAGCTTTTCGGAGCGTGGAGTGCCCACGAACACCATTGAGAAGATCATCAGCCTGTGCAAGCGCCGTGGTTTCGTCTTCGCCAGCGGAGAAATCTACGGCGGCACCCGCTCTGCGTGGGACTACGGGCCGCTCGGGGTCGAGCTCAAGGACAACATCAAACGCCAGTGGTGGAAGACCGTGGTGCAGGGCCGCGACGACGTCGTCGGCCTCGACTCCTCGGTGATCCTGCCGCGCCAGGTGTGGGTGGCTTCGGGGCACGTCAACGTGTTCACCGACCCGCTGATCGAGTGCCTGTCGTGCCACAAGCGGTTCCGCGCCGACCAGCTCGCCGAGGAGTTCGCGGCGCGCACCGGCAAGGAGACCAGCGAGGACGACCTGTCCGAGGTGCCGTGCCCGAACTGCGGCACGCGCGGCAAGTACACCGCGCCGCGGGACTTCAACATGATGCTGAAGACCTACCTCGGCCCGGTGGAGTCCGAAGAGGGCCTGCACTACCTCCGCCCGGAGACCGCGCAGGGCATCTTCGTGAACTTCTCCAACGTCCAGCAGACGACGCGGAAGAAGCCGCCGTTCGGCATCGGCCAGATCGGCAAGTCCTTCCGCAACGAGATCACGCCGGGCAACTTCATCTTCCGGACGCGCGAGTTCGAGCAGATGGAGATGGAGTTCTTCGTCGAGCCGGGTGAGGACGAGACCTGGCACCAGTACTGGATCGACGAGCGCACGAAGTGGTACACCGACCTCGGCATCAAGGCCGACAACCTGCGCCACTTCGAGCACCCGAAGGAAAAGCTCTCGCACTACGCGAAGCGGACCGTCGACATCGAGTACCGGTTCGCGTTCAACGCGGGCCAGGAGTGGGGCGAGCTCGAGGGCATCGCCAACCGCACCGACTTCGACCTGACCACGCACTCGAACCAGTCGGGTCAGGACCTGTCGTTCTTCGACCAGGCCTCGGGTCAGCGGTACCGGCCGTTCGTCATCGAGCCGGCGGCCGGTGTCGGCCGCTCGATGATGGCGTTCCTGGTGGACTCCTACGTCGAGGAAGAGGTGCCGAACGCCAAGGGCGGCACCGACACCCGCGTGGTGCTCAAGCTCGACCCGCGGCTGTCGCCGTTCAAGGTCGCGGTGCTGCCGCTGTCGCGCAACGCCGACCTGACCCCGAAGGCCAAGGAAGTCGCGGCCACCCTGCGCAAGCACTGGAACGTCGACTTCGACGACGCCCAGGCGATCGGCCGCCGCTACCGCCGTCAGGACGAGATCGGCACGCCGTACTGCGTCACGGTCGACTTCGACTCGCTCGAGGACCAGGCCGTGACGGTGCGCGAGCGCGACTCGATGTCGCAGGAGCGCGTCGCGATCGACAAGCTGGAGTCCTACCTGGCGGGCCGCCTGCTCGGCTGCTGATCCACCCGGGGCCCGGGTACCCCTGACACCTGTCACGGTCAGGTCGTGACGCACGGTCTGGGGACCCGGGCCTTCCGGGCGGCAGCCTGGAGGCATGCGAGAAACAGACATCCAGGCGGTGGCGGCGGGGGCCGCGGTTCACCTCACCGGCCTGCGGAAGCACTACGGCGAAGTCCACGCGGTCGACGGCGTCGACCTGACGATCGCCCCGGGCGAGGTGGTCGCCCTGCTCGGCCCGAACGGTGCGGGCAAGTCCACCACCGTCGACATGATCCTCGGCCTGACCAGCCCCGGCGACGGCGAAGTGCGCGTGTTCGGGCGCAAGCCGATCGACGCCGTCCGCGACGGCCTGATCGGCGCGATGCTGCAGGGCGGCGCCCTGATGGACGACCTGACCGTCGGCGAGACCGTCGGCATGGTCGCGGCGCTGCACCGCAAGCCGATGCCGGTGGCCGAGGCTCTGCGCGCCGCCGGTGTCGAGGAGCTGGCCGGCCGCCGCGCGAACAAGCTCTCCGGCGGGCAGAAGCAGCGGGTGCGCTTCGCCGTCGCGCTGGTCAGCAACCCCGATCTGCTCATCCTCGACGAGCCGACCGCGGCGATGGACGTCGGCACCCGGCGCGAGTTCTGGCGGTCGATGTACTCGTTCACCGAGTCCGGGCGCACGGTCCTGTTCGCCACGCACTACCTCGAAGAGGCCGAGGAGTTCGCCGACCGGGTGGTGCTGATGCGCCGCGGCCGGATCGTCGCCGACGGGAGCGTCGCCGAGGTCCGCGCGCTGGCCGGCGGACGCACCCTGCGCGCGGCCGTCCCCGGCGCCACCGAGGCGGTCATCGCCGCGCTGCCCGGCGTCAAGGAGTTCGAGCTGCGCGGCGACCGCGTCGCCATCTCCAGCGCCGATTCCGACGCCACGCTGTGGGCGCTCAAGGCGGCGCTCCCGGCCGTGCACGACGTCGAAATCAGCGCCATCGGTCTCGAAGGCGCCTTCCTCTCCCTGACCGCCGACGAGACCCCGGAGTCCGTGCGATGAACGCCACCTACCTGTTCACCGAGATCCGCCGGAACTTCCGCGCCCCGCGGTTCCTGGTCTTCGTGATCGCGTTCCCGGTGCTCATGTTCCTGTTGCAGGCCAGTGTCTTCGTGAAGGCGAGCGACCCGCAGCACGCGGAGTTCGCGGCCATCGTGATGATCAACATGATGACCTTCGGCGCGTTCGCCGCCGCCAACACCAGCGGTGGCAGGCTCGCCCTGGAACGCGCGCTCGGCTGGCAGCGGCAGCTGCGGCTTACTCCGCTGACCGGCTTCGGCTACCTCGGCGGCAAGGCGCTGTCCGGGATGCTCGTCGGGCTCCCCGCGCTGATCCTGGTGCCACTGCTGGCCGTGACCGTCGAAGGCGTGCACCTGGACGCGGCCGGCTGGGTCCGGATCTTCCTCGGCGTCTTCCTCGGCACGCTCCCGCTGGTGCTGCTCGGCTTGCTGATCGGGCAGTTCGGCACGCCGGACTCGATGCAGCCGATCAGCATGATCGTCACCCTCGGCATGGGTTTCCTCGGCGGTCTGTGGATCCCGATCGAGACGATGCCGGGCTGGATGCACGACGTCGCCCAGATCATGCCGACGTACTGGGTGCTGCAGGTGGCCCGGCCCGCGGTGACCAGCGACATGGTGGTCTCGCTGCCCACGGCGGCGGGTGTGCTTGGGGCGTGGACGGTCGTGCTCGGGGCGCTGGTGATCAGGCGATACCGTAAGGACAGTGCCCGCGTCTGAGGGCTGGAGGGGAAAAATGGCCGAGGACGACGTGAGCCGGAAGTACGGGCTGGGCACGAAGGAAACGTGGTGGGAGGACCCGCCGGTCAACCGCGGCCGAAGCGGGCCGGACAAGTTCCGGTGGCCGGTCCTGTCGATCGTGTTCACCCTGCCTTACCTCATCCCGGTGACGAAGAGGCTGCTGGCCGTGGACCGGGTGACGCCCGGTGTGGTGGTGCTGTGGGTGCTCGTCTACGGCGTCGCTGTCTCGTACGCGCTCTTCCCGGTGGCGTTCGACCGCAGCCGCCCGTTCCGGTTCGCCTACAGCGTGTGGATGCTCGTCCTCGGCCTCGCCGTGGTCGCCGCGGCGGACACCAGCCCGTTCGTCATGCTCTACGGCACCGCGGCGCTGGTGTTCCTGCTGCCGCTGGTCTGGGTGGTGCTCCTCGACGGCGCGGCACTGCTGCTCGGCGCCGGGATCCTGCTGCTGGACGGCCGGTTCGGCGACAACTTCGGCGATCTGATCACCGTCGGTTCGGTGACGATGGCGATGTTCTTCATGTCCAGCCTCGTCCGCGCGATCCGCCGGCTGCAGCAGGCCAACGAGGAGATCGCCACGCTGGCCGTGGCGAACGAGCGGGAGCGACTGGCCCGCGACCTGCACGACCTGCTCGGGCACAGCCTCACCACGATCACCGTCAAGGCGGGGCTGGCCCGGCGGGTGCTGGAGACCGCCGGGGACATCCCGCGCGCCGTCGAAGAGATCCGGGAGGTCGAAAGCCTCACCCGCAGTGCGCTCTCCGACGTCCGCGCGACCGTGTCGGCGAACCGGGAGGTGTCGCTGTCGGTGGAGCTCGTCGGGGCCCGGGCCGCGCTGCGGGCGGCGGAGATCGACGCCGACCTGCCGCACGCCGTCGACAACGTCCGGCCGGAATTCCAGAACCCCTTCGGCTACGTGCTGCGCGAAGCCGTGACGAACGTGCTGCGGCACTCCGGGGCCAAGCGCGTGCGCGTGCGGCTGGGCGGCAACTGGCTGGAGATCGAGGACGACGGCACCGCCACCGACGTCGTCGCGGGCAACGGCCTGCGCGGGCTGTCCGAGCGGCTGGCCGGGGTGGGGGGCACCGTGCGGACGTCGGTCCGGCCCGGGGGAGGATTGGTCGTGCGGGCGGAGATCCCGCTGCGCGAACCGAGCCCGGCCGCCCCGGCCGTGCGCGCCGAACCCGCGGGAGGACTCGCTTGATCCGGGTGCTGCTGGCCGACGACCAGGCCATGGTCCGCGGGGCCCTGGCCACCGTGCTGGGCCTCGAGAACGACATCGAAGTGGTCGGTCAGGTCGGCTCGGGCGACGAGGTGGTGGCCGCCGCTCGCGAGGCCCGGCCGGACGTCGCCCTGCTGGACGTCCAGATGCCGGGCAAGGACGGCCTGGAGGCCGCGGCCGACCTGCGGGCCGCGCTCCCGTCGTGCCGGGTGATCATCTGCACGACGTTCGGCCGTCCCGGCTACCTCGCCCGCGCGATGGCGGCGGGCGCGGCCGGGTTCGTCGTCAAGGACGCCCCGCCGGAGCAGCTCGTCGAAGCCGTCCGGCGAGTCCACAGTGGACTCCGGGTGGTGGACCCGGCGCTGGCCGCCGAGTCCCTCGCCACCGGTGCCAGCCCGCTGACCGGGCGGGAGCGGGATGTGTTGCGGGAAGCCAAAGACGGCAGCACGGTGGCCGACGTCGCCCGCGCGCTGCACCTGTCGGAGGGCACCGTCCGCAACCATCTGTCCGCCGCGATCGGCAAGACCGGGGCGCGCACCCGGGCGGAAGCGGTCCGGGTCTCGGAAGAGCGCGGCTGGCTCTGAGCGGCCGGTGGCCTTCTGACAAGATGGGCCGGGTGGGTACCGCTGAACGCACGAAACCGTCGCGGGCGAGCTGGGCGCGCCGGATCGCCTTCGGCACGGTCCTCATGCTGCTGGCGCTCGTCGGCGGTACGGCGTTCCGCGTGTGGCAGGTCGCCCGCGAGAACGACCGGACACCCGCCGACGTCATCGTGGTGCTGGGCGCGGCCCAGTACAACGGCAAGCCGTCGGACATCTACGCCGCCCGGCTGGAGAAGGCCAAGCAGCTCTACGACGCGGGCGTCGCGAAGATGATCGTCACCGCGGGCGGCAAGAAGGCCGAGGACAACTTCACCGAGGCCAGGGCCGGCCAGCTCTGGCTGACCCGGCGCGGCGTGCCGGCGTCGGCGACGCTCGCCGTCGGCGAAGGCAGTGACACGCTGCGGAGCCTGCGCGCGGTCGCCCAGCAGGTCGAAGCCCGCGGCTGGCGGACGGCGGTGCTGGTCAGCGACCCGTGGCACTCCTTCCGCGCCCGGACGATGGCCGGCGACCTCGGCCTGGACGCCTGGACCGCGCCGACGCACAGCGGGCCGATCGTCCAGGAGCGCGTCACCCAGGTGCGGTACATCGTCCGCGAGACCGGCGCGCTGCTGTACTACCGGCTGACCAAGACCCCGGCCGACGACCTGTTCGCCACCTTCCTGGGCTGAGATTTTGTCGGTCCGCCCGCTTAAGCTGGCCGGGTGAACGACGGTTACACCGAGCACGACACCGCCCGCCTGCTGCCGGAGCCGGCGAAGGGCGCGGCGCTGCCCGGCGCCCGGGCGGACGGGCGCAGTGCGTTCTCCCGCGATCGCGCCCGGGTGCTGCACTCCGCCGCGCTGCGCCGGCTCGCCGGCAAGACCCAGGTGGTCGGGCCGGGGGAGGGCGCCGAGGTCACCGGCGTCCCGCGCACCCGGCTGACGCACTCGCTGGAAGTCGCCCAGATCGGCCGTGGCATCGCCGAAGAGCTGGGCGCCGACCCGGACCTGGTCGACACCGCGGGGCTGGCGCACGACATCGGGCACCCGCCGTTCGGGCACAACGGCGAGCGCGCGCTCGACGAGGTCGCCGCCGCGTGCGGCGGGTTCGAGGGCAACGCGCAGACGCTGCGCATCCTCACCCGGCTGGAGCCCAAGCTCCTCTCCGCCGACGGCGACCCGGTGGGGCTCAACCTGACCCGCGCCTGCCTGGACGCGACCACGAAGTACCCGTGGCCGCGCAAGCCGGGGCAGGTGAAGTACGGCGTGTACGGCGACGACGTCCCGGTGTTCGAGTGGTTCCGTTCGGGGGCGCCTGCCGAGCAGACCTGTCTGGAGGCCCAGATCATGGACTGGGCCGACGACGTCGCGTACTCGGTGCACGACGTCGAAGACGGGGTGCTGGCGGGCCGGATCAAGCTGCGCGTGCTCGCCCATCCGGACGAGCGCGCGGCCGTCGCCGAGGCCGCCGCCAAGCACTTCTCCGGCCAGTCGGTGTCCACTTTGGAGGATGCGGCGGCGGAACTGCTGGCGCTGCCGGTGGTGGCGGCACTGGCGTCGGCCGAGCCGGACGGTTCGCCGAGCGCCCAGGTCGCCCTCAAACGGCTGACGAGCGAGCTGGTCGGCCGCTTCACGACGGCAGCGGTCACCGGCACGCGCGAAAAGTTCGGCGAGGGCCCGCTCAGCCGCTACCGGGCCCGCCTGTGCGTCCCCGACCAGGTAGCGGCGGAGGTGGCCCTGCTGAAAGCGCTGGCCCTGCGGTACGTCATGAGCGACCGGCGGCGCCTGGCGATGCAGGAGGGCCAGCGCGAGCTGCTCGCCGAGCTGGTCCACGCGCTCGCGCGGCGCGCCCCGGAGTCGCTCGACCCGCTCTTCGTCCCGGCCTGGAACGCGGCCGAGGACGACGCCGGCCTGCTCCGGGTGGTGGTCGACCAGGTCGCTTCGCTCACCGACGCCCAGGCCCACGCCTGGTACTCCTGGCACGTCACCCGCCTGCACCGGTGAGCAGCCGGTGGGCGCTGTAAACAGTCATTCACGGCGTTCGCCGTTCCGGTAGTCTCGCCCGCATGGCCACGGACAGCCACCTCCGGTTCGCTCTCGCCGTCCAGTCGGCCCTCGGTGCCGGGGGCGGGAACACCTGCTTTTCGCCGTATTCCGTGGCCAGTGCGCTGACCCTCGCCGCGCTCGCCGCCCGGGGACGCACCCGGGACGAGCTGGTCGCGCTGCTCGGTGACCCGGCTGAGCAGGCCGTCCTGCTGCGGGACGCCGCCCGGCTCGCCGAAGAGGCGCAGAGCAAGGAACAGCCCGAGCTGGCCGTCGCCAACACGCTGTGGGCGGACGACCGGCTGCCGCTCGAGGACTCTTTCAAGGCCGAGCTCGCCGGGTGGCCCGGGGCGGCCGTCGCGAGCGCGCCGTTCGAGAAGGAACCCGAAACCGCCCGCGCACTGATCAACGACGACGTCGGCCGCACCACGCGCGGACTGATCCCGCAACTGCTGCCGCCCGGCTCGATCGACTCCGACGTCGCCGCCGTGCTGGTCAACGCGCTGTACCTCAAGGCCGCCTGGAAACTGCCCTTCCGCGAGGCGAACACCAGCGACGCGCCGTTCCACGCACCGTCCGGCACCCGCGACGTCCCGACCATGTGGCTGGGCGAGAGCGTCGGTCATGCGCACGCCGGCGGCTGGCAGGCGGTGCAGCTGGCTGCGGCCGGTGGCTTGCAGGCCGTGGTGCTGCTGCCCGACGGCGACCTCGCCGAAGCCGAGGCTGCGCTCGAGGCGGCGTCGCTGACGAGCCTGCTCGGCGAAATCCGCTTCAAGCGCGTGGAACTCGCGCTTCCCAAGGTTTCGCTCGACGTGGCCAGCTCGCTGACCGGCGTGCTGCGCGGCCTCGGCGTGCGCACGGTGTTCACCGATGAAGCCGACCTGAGCGGGCTCTCCCCGGACCCGCGGCTGACCGTGTCCGAGGTGCTGCACCAAGCGGTGCTGCGCGTCGACGAACAAGGGTTCGAGGGGGCGGCGGCCACCGCGCTGACCATGCGCCTCACCTCGATGATGATCGACGACCCGGTCGCCGTCACGGTGGACCGGCCGTTCCTGCTGCTGGTCCGGCACGCCGGTACCGGGGCGCTCCACTTCCTCGCCAGGGTGGTCGAACCGTGAGCTTGAAGTCCGAAGCCGTCCCCGAGCTGGTCCCGCCCGCTCCGGAGCCGCCGGCAGGCCCGAAGCGCTGGGCGTGGCCGGACTCCGCGATCGCCGGCGGGTTCCTGCTGTTCACGATCCTGCTCTACAACGGGCTGTGGTTCGACCTCAAGCGCGGCTACCTCTGGAACGGCGCGGCCGACCAGAGCCAGTGGGAGTGGTACTCGACGGTCGTCGCGAAGTCCGTCCTGCACTTCCAGAACCCGTTCACCACGGACCTGCAGAACTACCCGCTCGGCGTCAACATGGCGGCCAACGCGGCGATGTTCGGCCTGAACATCCCCCTGGCGCCCCTCACGCTCACCTTCGGCGCGACCCTGACGTGGGCGATCGTGCTCACCGCCGGCCTCGCCGGCACCGCATTCGGCTGGTACTGGGTCTTCTCCCGCCACCTGGTCCCCAACCGGACGGCGGCCGCGATCGGCGGCGCGTTCTGCGGCTTCGCGCCGCCGATGATCTCGCACGGGAACGCGCACCCCAACTTCGTCGTGCTGTTCGTGCTGCCCTTCATCGCGCTCAAGACGATCCAGATCGCGCACAACGAACGCCCGGTGCGCAACGGCATCGTGCTCGGCCTGCTCGTCGCGTGGCAGATCCTGCTGGGCGAAGAGCCGTTGATGATCTTCGCGCTCACCTTCCTCGTGTTCGTGATCGCGTACCTGATCCCGCACCGCGCGGAAATCCGCGGCATGCTGGCGCCGCTGGCCAAGGGCGTCGGCATCGGCGCGGTCGTCGCCCTGCTGATCGCCGGATTCCCGTTGTACTGGCAGTTCTTCGGCCCGCAGAGCTTCCACTCGCTCTTGCACGGCTCGGCGGGCAACGACACGGCGGCGTTCACGCGCTTCGCGACGCAGTCGATCGCCGGCGCGCCCGAGGCGGCGGCGGACGTGTCGATGAACCGCACCGAGGAGAACGCGTTCTTCGGCTGGCCGCTGATCGTGCTCGTGGTGGTGCTCACGGTCTGGCTGTGGCACGACGTCGTTTCGCGGGCGCTCGCGATCACGACGTACGTGATGGCCCTCCTTTCGCTGGGCGTCGAGATCACGGTGGCCCACGAGGACACCGGCCTCGCCGGCCCGTGGAAGTGGCTGGGTCAGCTGCCGCTGCTCGACTCGCTGCTCGAATCGCGGCTCGCGATGGGCTGCATCCCGGTGGTGGGGGCACTCCTGGCGATCGCGACGCACCGCGTCTGGACGGCGGCGGCCGAGCAGCCGGCGCCGCTCGACGGCAAACCCCCGTTCCCGCTGCGGATGATCTGGATCGGCGCGATCGTGGCGGTGCTGCTCCCGATCGCCCCGACGGAGCTGGTGACGCACCAGCGCCCCCTCTCGCCGCCGTTCTTCGCCGACGGGATCTGGCGGCAGTACGTCGCTCCCGGCGGGTCGCTGGTGCCGGTGCCGCTGCCGAGCACCGGGGAGGCCGAGCCGCTGCACTGGCAGGTCGACGCGGGCCTCGGCTACCCGATGCCGGAGGGCTACTTCGTCGGCCCCACGTCCCCGGACGACCGCAGCGGCCGGTACGGCGCCGTCCCGCGGCCGACGTCGGACCTGTTCGCCCAGGTCGAGCGCACCGGCCAGGCCGCGGAGGTCACGGAGGCGGACCGCACCCAGGCGCTCGCGGACCTGCGGTACTGGAACGCGGACGTGCTCGTGGTCGGGCCGCGCCAGAACCAGGAAGCGCTGAAGTCCACTGTGGAGCTGCTGCTGCGCAAACCGGCGGAGTTCGTCGGCGGGGTGTGGATCTGGGACGTCCGTCCGATGACGACGTAGAGTCGGTTTCCGTGACCATCACGGACGAACAGGGCCGTCCCGAACCGCCTCTCGACGGGGACGAAGCCACCACGCTCCTCGACTTCCACCGCGCGACGCTGGCCTGGAAGTGCGCCGGGCTGGACGCGGCGGACCTGCGCGCGGCTCACCCGCCGTCCGAGCTGACGCTCGGCGGCCTGCTCAAGCACCTGGCCTACGTGGAGGACCACTGGTTCTCCTACGTGCTGGCCGGCCGCGAGCGGGCAGCCCCGTTCGACGCGGTCGACTGGACGGCCACGCCCGACTGGGACTGGGACTCCGCCGCGGACGACACCCCGGAGCGGCTGCGCGAACTCTGGGAGGACGCCGTCGAGCGCTCGCGGGCGGTGGTCGGGGAAGCGCTGGCGAACGGCGACCTCGCGCAGCGGGCCCGGCGTGCTCGGCTGGACGGAAGTACGCCCAGCCTGCGCTGGATCGTCGTTCACATGGTCGAGGAGTACTGCCGGCACAACGGCCACGCCGACCTCATCCGCGAGTCGATCGACGGCAGCGCGGGGGAGTAGCCGGAGCGGAACACCCACCCCGGCGTTTCACCCCGGCCCGTTCACCCCGGCCCTTTCACCACGGCGCCGTGGTGCCGTCCCAGGAGTGGAAGCCGCCCGTCGGACCGTCGTCCGGCAGCAGCGCCAGCCGGACCGCGGCCGCCGCCGCTTCGGCCGGGTCGTCGCCCTCGGCCTTCGCCCGGTCGTTCAGGTCCGTCGCCCGCAGGCCGGGGGCCAGCGCGTTCACCTTGAACCCAGCTTCGGCGAGTTCGTGGGCGTAGAACACCGTCAGCGCGTTCAACGCCGTCTTCGAGGAGCGGTACGCCGCCGACGTGCCCGCATGCGGGAACTGCGGCCCGGTGCTCCAGGCCAGGGACCCCGTGCCGCTGGAAATGTTGACGATCCGGGGCCGCGCGGACCGGCGCAGGGCGGGCAGGAAAGCGTTGGTCACCGCGAGGACGCCGAACAGGTTCGTCTCGTAGGTCCGGCGGAAAATGTCCACATCGGACTCGCCGGGCGCCGCGCCGCCGAGCAGGATGCCCGCGTTGTTGACCAGGACGTCCAGCTCGCCGACCGCCCGCGCCGCCGCGGCGATGCCGGCCGGGTCGGTGACGTCGAGGACGACGGGCCGGGCGCCGATCTCCTCGGCCGCCTGCTTGCCGCGCTCGGCGTCGCGCGCTCCCAGGTGAACGGTGAGGCCCGCCGCGACGAGCTGCCGGGCGATTTCCTTGCCGATACCCTTGTTGGCACCGGTGACCAAAGCCGTGAAACTGTTCATGGCTTCGACGGTGCCCCCGGCGCACCGCGGGAACCAGGGACGATCGATACCAGGCAAGGGAGGCACGACGTGGCGAGGGACGAACTGGCCCGCTTCCTGCGTGACCGGCGGGAGCACCTGCGCCCGGCCGAGGCCGGCCTGCCGGGTGGACCGCGCCGCCGGACGCCCGGCCTGCGCCGGGAGGAGGTCGCCGGGCTGGCCACCATGTCCGTCGACTACTACACGCGGCTCGAGCAGGCGCGCGGTCCGCGCCCGTCGCCGCGGATCCTCGACGCCCTGACCGGCGCGCTGCGGCTCGGCGCGGCCGAGCGGACGCACCTGTTCCGGCTGGCGGGGGTGCTCCCGGTGGCGCCGCCCGGGCCGGTGCACCGCGTCCGGCCGCACGTCGTGGATCTCCTGCACCGGATGCCGGAGGCGGGCGCGATCGTCACCGACGCCACCTACGACGTCGTGGCGTGGAATCCCCTCGCCGGGGCGCTCCTCGGCGATCTCGGCGCGCACCCCAACCTGGCCCGGCGGCGGTTTCTCGGAGGCGGGCCGGTCAGTTCGGGCGCGGCGGAGTTCTCGCACATCGCCGTGGCCCGCCTGCGTGCGGCCGCGGCGCGTTACCCGCGTGACGAACGGCTGGCCGGGCTGCTGGCCGAACTGCGCACGGGCAGCGCGGAGTTCGCGGCGGTCTGGGACACCCACCCGGTGCACGCACCGGGCCACCGGCGGAAGACGTTCGAGCACCCGGAGCTCGGCCCGATCCGGGTGAACTGCGACGTGCTGCCCCTGCCGGACGACGACCAGCAGGTCGTGTTCATCACGGCGGACCCGGGTTCGCCGTCGGCCAGGGCCCTGCGCCGGCTGGCGGGCTGACGAAGCGGGTCAGTTCCGGCGCTGCGCGATCTGGAACACGTTGCCGAACGGGTCGCGGACCATCGCGCGCCGGTCGCCGTAGGGCATTTCCGCCGGTTCCTCCAGACTGGCCGCGCCGCAGTCGAGGGCGCGGCAGTACGTCGCCTCGACGTCGGCGACGTAGATGTGGAGGAACGCCGGGAAGAGCGCCCGCTCGCCCTCGGCCGACACCATGACCAGCGAGTCGCCGAGGTGCAGCTCGGCGGGCCGCCCGCTCTCGACCTCGCCGGTCGCGCCGAAGACCGTGCGCAGGAACGCGACGGCGGCGACGAGATCGCTCACCACCATCCGCGGGACCACCGTCGGGAAACGCGGGTTCATACCGGCCCACCCAAGCCGGTTGCGGCCGGACGCACAAGTCAGAGCCGCAGGCCCACCAGTTTGGCCAGGAACCGGTCGAGCTGCTCGACCGCGGGCGGCCAGGGCAGGTCGGGCTCGTTGATCCGCTGCGCCAGCGTGCCGTTGACGGCGGTCCGCAGGTCGATGGCGACGGTCGCGGCGTCTCCGGCCGGGGCCACGCCCGCGTCCATGCACCGCTGGACCGCGTCGGTCGTGCGGGCGACCATGACCTCCTTGAACGGCATGCCGTGGCGCCGGTGGACCTTGCTCTCGTGGAGCACCTTGTAGAGCCCCGGGTGCTCGTGCGCCCACGCGGCCTGCGCCAGGATCCGGGCGCGCAGCGCGGCCGCCGGCCCGGGTGCGGCCGCGGCGCCCGCGTCGCCGACGCCGACGAGGTCCTCGTGGCAGCGCTGCATGGCGGCCAGGACGAGGGCGTCGCGGTCCGGGAAGTGCAGGTAGACCGACGTCGCGGCGATCGACACCGCGCGCGCGACGGCCCGCAGGGACAGGGCCTCGTCGTCGGCGAGCTCGTCGAGCATCCGGACGGCGGCCGTGACGATTTCTTCGCGCAGGAGTTCGCCCTGGCCGCGGGCGTTGGGGCGACGGCGGATCTCGGTCATGGTCCCGCCAGTGTAGCTGGACACCTATTGCGCTACAGGTGTAGCGTCACTAGCACTACGGCTGTAGCGCTACGAATGTTCTGCTACTGAGGGAGCGTCATTGTGACCACTACTGCAACGCCGACGGACCTCGATCGGCTCGCCGCGCTCGACCCGGCGTTCGCCCGGATGGCCGGGGCCACCGCTCGGTACGTCCGGTCGATCCCCGAACTGACCGACCGCGAGAAGACGTTCCTGTGCGTGACGGCCGACGTCTGCCAGGGCAGCCTCGGCCTGGCGTTCAGGGCGCACGTGCGCGCCGGGCTGGCGGCCGGGGTGTCCACCGCGGACGTCCGCGAGCTGCTGCGGTTCGTCTCCTACGACTGCGGCTACCACGCGGCGACGGCGGGCATCGAGCGGATCGCCGAGCTCGAGACGGAGCTGGGCCTGGCCCATCCGGACCCCGGTTCGTCGACCCCGGAGCCGGCCGGGCCGGACGCGGCACCCAGCCCGCTGCCGGACGCGGTGCGGGCCCGGCTCGACGAGCTGGACGCCCACTTCACCGGCTACTTCGACCTGCAGTCGCGGATGCGCGCCGACCACGGGCCGGGGACGCTCAGCGAACGCGAGCGCGGCCTGGTCAGCCTCAGTGTCGACGTCCACTACCAGACCCTGGCCGACACCTTCCGCATTCACGTCGGGCGCGCGCTGCGCGGTGGCGCGGCGCCGGAGGACGTCCGCGCGGCGCTGCGGTTCACCGCCCAGTTCGGCGTCACCCGGGCCTGGCACGCCTGGGAAGCGCTCAACGCGATCCTGGCGGAGAGCTAGCCGAGGACCGCCCGGCTGGCGGTGGATCTTCCTGGTCAACCTGCCCCTGAGCGTGCCCGCCCTCGCCGACTCCGTGCCGGCCCGCGCGGTGGTGGTCAACGGCCTGGCGGGCGCCGCCCTCTACGGCACCTTCAGCTACGTCGCGCTGGTCGCCGCCTCGGCTCGGCGGCGGTCGGCACCGGGCTGCTGCTCGTCACGATGACCGCCGGGCAGCTCGCCCTTTCGGCGTCCTTCGCCGCGTTGGCGCGCCGCCGCCCGGACGTGACCGCTTGGGGTCGCTTCGGCTGCCTGCCCGGCACGGCCGGGCTCGCCGCGACCGCCGCCGCCGCGGCCCTCGGCGGCGCACCCTGGCTCCTCGTCCCGGGGTTGTTCGCCATCGGGGCCGCGTTCGCCGTGTGCACGTCCGCCTACACCGTCCTCGGCCAGACCCGGGCGGCGCGCGACCTGGTGGGCGTCACCCTGGGCTCGCTGACCTTCGCCCGGCAGGCGGGCGGGCGGGCTGGCCGGGGCCGCGGTGTTCGGCTGGCTCGCGCGGGCCACGACCGGCGGGCCGGCCGCGCCGGGCCTGACCGTCGTGTTCGCCGCGGCGGCCGTGACGTTGCTGGTGGCGTGGCTCACGTCGCCGGCTGTCACGTCCCCGGACGCCGTCTCGTCCAGGCGGTAGAACCGAGACCAAGGAGAGCGAAATGCCGCGTATCCCCGCGAAGAAGGCCACGGAAGCCGGACCGGTCCTCAAGCTGTTCTACCGGATCGCCGGCCGCCGCTACGGTGCGGTGCCGGAGCCGATGGCCGTCACCGCCCACCACCGCGGCCTGCTGCGGGCGAGCATCGCCCACGAACTGCTGGTCGAGCGCGCGTCGAAGAAGCTGCCGCCGAACGTGCGGGAACTCGCCGTCTACCGGGTCGCCACGCGGATCGGCTGCTCGTGGTGCGTCGACTTCGGCACCATGCTGCAGAAGCACGACGGCCTCGACATCGAGCGGCTGAAGGAGATCGACGACTACGCGAGCTCGCCCGCCTTCAGCCACCAGGAGCGGCTCGCCATCGCCTACGCCGACGCGATGTCCGCGGACCGGGTCACGGTGACCGACGAACAGGTCGTCGAACTCGAGCGCGAGTTCGGCCGCGACGGCGTCCTCGAGCTGACCTACCAGATCGCGCTGGAGAACTCCCGTGCCCGGATGAACAGCGCACTCGGCCTCGTCGACCAGGGGTTCACCTCCGGCGACGCCTGCCGGGTCCCGCTCCCGTAGGACGCCGGGAACCCGACCCCGGTGGGACGCGCCACCGGGGTCCGCCGCGGGACCGTGCACGGCATGCACCTCGTCGCCAGTGAACGGATCAAGCTCTTCAGCATCGCCACGCCCTGGGTGTGCGGTGTCTTCACCCTGGTCGCACTGGCCTTCCCGGCCGTGCTCACCGCGCTCACCGCCACCGAGTCCCACCGGCCGCCCACGGTCGCGAGCACCCAGTTCGGCTCCCAGCTCGCCCTGGTGGCCGTGCTGGTGCTGGCCGCGCTCGCGGTGACCAGCGAGTACCACTCCGGCACGATCCACGGCACCTTCCAGGCCGTGCCGAGCCGGACGCCGGTGCTGCTGGCCAAAGCCGCGCTCGTCGCCGGGTACGCCTTCCTGCTCGGCGAAGCCGCCGCGTTCGCGGCCTGGCTGGTGGCCCGGCTCCTCGCCCCGGACGCCGACCTGGCCCTGAACAGCGCCGCGGACTGGCGGATCGTCGCCGGCACCGGACCGGTGTTCGCCCTCACCGCCGTCTGTGGGGTGGGTGTGGGGCTGCTTCTGCGGCACACCGCCGGTGCGGTGGCGCTGGTCGTCGGCTACCCGCTCATGGCGGAGAACGTCGTCCAGCTCATCCCGCGGGCCGGCCAGGCGATCCACCGGTGGCTGCCGCTGAACGCCGCCACCAGGTTCCTCAGCGGCAGCGGCGAGGCGAACGCGGGCCGGGACGGCGGCAACGCCGCGGTGCTGTCCGACTCGCCGCTGAGCCCGGGCTGGGCGCTGGCCTACTACGGCGCCTTCGCCGCCGTCGTGCTGGCCGCCGGGATCACGAAGGTGCAGCACCGGGACGCGTGATCCGCGCCAGTTTGTCGGGGTTGACGACATCGTAGACGGCCACGATCTTCCCGTCGCGGATGCTGACCGACTGGACGTGCTCGTCGAGGGCGAGGAAGCCGTCGCGGCCCGGCATCGGCGGCAGGTACATCCCCAGGTCGCCGTTGACCAGCACGGGGACGCCGCGCTCGGACATCCCCGGTGCGTACTTGCGCGTGAGGCCGACGAAGAACCGGGCGATCTTGTCCGGGCCGAGGATGAGCTGGCGGGCGGTGCGGCCCTTGCCGTCCGAGTCACCGATGAGCACCACGTCCGGCGCCAGCAGCTCGGTCATCGCCCGGATGTCGCCCTGCTGCAGGGCGATCAGGAACTTCTCGAGGATCTTCGCCTGGTCCTCGAGCGGGACGCGCGGCGCCGGGTCGGCGTCGGCCAGTGCCTTGCGCCCGCGGGAGGCGTGCTGGCGCGCGGCCTCGACCGAGACGCCGAGCGCGTCCGCGATCTCCGCGAACGGCACCGAGAAGGCGTCGTGCAGCACGAACGCCACGCGCTGTTCCGGGGTCAGCTTGTCGAGGACGACCAGCGCGGCCATCCGCAGCCCGTCGTCACGCACCGCGACGTCCAGGGGGTCTTCGCTCACCGGCCGCCCGAACGGCGTGACGACCGGCTCCGGCAGCCAGTTGCCGACGTACTTCTCCCGCTGCGCGGCGGCCGACTTCAGCCGGTCGAGGCAGATCCGGCCGACGACCGTGGTGAGCCAGCCCCGCAGGTCCCGGATCGCCGCGCGGCCCGCGTCGTCGAGGCCGGCCAGCCGCAGCCAGGACTCCTGGACCGCGTCCTCGGCGTCGGCACGCGTGCCGGTCAGCCGGTAGGCCACCCCGATCAGGTGACTGCGGTGCGCGGCGAACTCCGCGGCGAGCGTCTCCTGGGCGGTGGGCGTCGAGGCCATGGCCCGAGTGTGCCGCACACGGGGGGAGCCGGGGAGAGCGGGAAGACTAGAGTGGGTGGCGTGGCAGGACGGATTCGGGACAGCGACATCGCGGAGGTGCGCGAGCGGAACCGGATCGACGAGGTCATCGGGGAGTACGTGGCGTTGCGGCGCGCCGGTGGGGGCAGCCTGAAGGGCCTCTGCCCGTTCCACAACGAGAAGACGCCGTCGTTCAACGTCCGCCCCGCGCACGGGACCTTCCACTGCTTCGGCTGTGGCGAGGGCGGCGACGTGATCAAGTTCGTCCAGAAGATCGACCTGATCACCTTCGTGGAGGCCGTCGAGCGGCTCGCCGACCGGGTCGGCCTCCGGCTCACCTACGAGGGCGGCGGCGCGACGATCCAGCGCGACCGCGGCAGCCGCAGCCGGCTGATCGAGGCGCACCGCACGGCCCAGGAGTTCTACGCCGAGCAGCTGGTGACCGACGAGGCACGCCCGGCGCGGGACTTCCTGTCCGAGCGCGGGTTCGACGCCGCCATGGCGAAGACGTTCGGCTGCGGGTACGCCCCCGGCGGCTGGGACAAGCTCACCAAGCACCTGCTCACCCGCGGCTTCGAGGTCAAGGAACTGCTCACGGCGGGGCTGTCCAAGGAGGGCCAGCGCGGCCCGATGGACCGGTTCCACCGGCGGCTGGTCTGGCCGATCCGCGACGTCGGCAACGAGGTCGTCGGCTTCGGCGCGCGGCGGCTGTTCGACGACGACCGGATCTCGGCGAAGTACCTCAACACCGCCGAGTCGCCGATCTACAAGAAGTCCCAGGTCATGTTCGGCCTCGACCTGGCCAAGCGCGAGATCGCGAAGCGGCACCAGGTCGTCGTGGTCGAGGGCTACACCGACGTGATGGCGATGCACGCGGCGGGCGTGCCGACGGCGGTGGCGTCGTCCGGCACGGCGTTCGGCGAAGACCACATGAAGGTGCTCCGCCGGCTGATGATGGACGACGACGCCTTCCGCGGCGAAGTGATCTTCACCTTCGACGGTGACGAAGCGGGCCAGAAGGCCGCCTTGAAGGCGTTCGAAGGCGACCAGACGTTCGCCGGCCAGACGTACATCGCGGTGGCGCCGGACGGCATGGACCCCTGCGAACTGCGGCTGGCCAAGGGCGACAGCGCGGTGAAGGACCTGGTGGCGCGGCGGACGCCGCTGTTCGAGTTCGTCATCCGCAGCACGCTGAAGAACTACGACCTCGACTCGGTCGACGGCCAGGTCGCGGCGCTGCAGAAGACCGTGCCGATGGTGGCGTCGATCAAGGACCGGGCGGCACGGGACGGCTACGCGTCGAAGCTCGCCTGGTGGGTCGGCTGGCAGGACGTCGCCCAGGTGGTCAACCGCGTCCGCGGCAGCGCGGGCGTGACGGACAAGCGCGGGGGCGCGCCCCTGCGCCAGCCCGCGCGCGCCGGCGCCCCGGCGGCTCCGGCCCCGGCCGCCGAGGACATGGCCCGCCCGGCCCCGAAGGACCCGCGGTTCGCGGTGCAGCGCGAAGCGCTGAAGGCCGCGCTGCAGCAGCCCGCCATCGCCGGGCCGGAGTACGACGCGCTGCCGCTGGAGGCGTTCACCCACCCGGTGTACGTCGCGGTGCACGAAGCCGTGCTCAAGGCGGGCGGCGCGGGTTCGGGCCTGACCGGCCCGGCGCTGCTGGACGCGGCTGTCCCGCACTGTCCCGAAGGGACGGTCCGGCGGGTGCTCTCCGAGCTGTCCGTGGAACCGTTGCAGGCCAAGGACGAGGTCGATTCGCGGTACATCTCGTCGATCCTCGCGCGGCTGCAGGAGGGTCTCGTCGGGCGGCAGATCGCGGAGATCAAGGGAAAGCTGCAGCGGCTGTCACCGGTGGAAGCACCGGACGACTACCGCGCGCTGTTCGGCGACCTCGTCGCGCTGGAGCAGTACAAGAAGTCGCTGGGCGAGCAGGCGGCCGCCGGCGCGTGGAGCTGAGTCATGGGTAGCCGTTTTCCTTCGCTGCGCCGGTTGCTGGGCGACCGCACGCCCGCCGGTTTCCCGGGCGTTCTCGAGCCCGGCGAAGACGTCCTCGACAGCGCCGCCGTCGAGGACGGCGGGCACCTGGTCGTGACGGCACTGGGTCTGTGGATCCCTTCCGATGGCGCGGCGCGGCGCGTCGGCTGGCACCTCATCGGCAAGGCGGCCTGGGCCGACGGCGTCTTCGTGCTGACCGAGTCGGTCGAGACGGGTACCGCCGGGTCGGCGGTCGTGCTCGCCGACCTGCCGCCGGTGCGGTTCCGCCTGCCGTCGCCGGGCAAGGTGCCGCACGAGGTGCGCCTGCGCGTCGACGGCTCGGTGCGGTCGCGCCACCGGCAGGAGATCGGCGCCGGAGGAGCGTGGTTCGTGCAGCGCAAGGTCCCCGGCCGCGACGGCACGGTCCTGCAGGTCCGGCCGGACCCGGGCACCGACGTCACGCTGGTCGGGGCCATCGCCGAGCAGGTCGCCGCGAAGCTGGTCAACCCCGCCGAGTAGCAGTACGCTCGTACTCAGTACAGGCGTACTGTTATGGGAGGCGACCGTGTGGGATCCCGCGAAGTACCTCGACTACGCCGACCTGCGGGCCCGGCCGTTCCACGACTTGACCTCCCGGATCACCGCTGCGGCGCCGAGACGCGTCGTCGACCTCGGGTGCGGTCCGGGCAATCTGACCGTTTCCCTCCGGGACCGCTGGCCCACGGCGGCACTGGAGTGCGGCGACAGTTCACCCGAAATGGTGACTGCTGCCCGCGCCCGCGGTCTCGACGCGGCGTTGCTCGACGTCTGCGACTGGACACCGGCGCCGGACACCGACGTCGTGGTGTCGAACGCAGTCCTGCAGTGGGTGCCGGACCACGGTCCGCTCCTGCGCCGCTGGGCCGCGGAGCTGCCGCCGGGCGCGTTCCTCGCCGTCCAGGTCCCGGGCAACTTCGACGCGCCGTCCCACGTGCTGACGCGCGAACTGGCGGCGTCCCCGCGCTGGGCGTCCCGCCTGGCGGAGGTGGTGCTGCGCGAAGACGACGCGGTATCGACGCCGCTCGGCTACGCGAACCTCCTGGCCGACGCGGGCTGCGGCGTCGACGCCTGGGAGACGACGTACGTCCAGCCGCTGCACGGACCCCGGCCGGTGCTGGAGTGGATCACCGGCACGGCCCTGCGCCCGGTCCGCGCGGCGCTGAACGACGTCGAGTGGGAGCAGTTCCGCGCGGAGCTGGCCCCGCTCCTGGACGGGGCCTACCCGGCCCGCGCCGACGGCACGACGTGGTTCGAGTTCCGCCGCGTGTTCTTCGTGGCGCGAGTCAGCGCTTGAACTGCTCCCCGATCTTGGCGCGAGCCACGCCGGCGGCCCCCTGCACCATGGGATGGTCGACGACCCGGCGGTAGGTGCGCACGAGCTGCTCGTACCGCCCCCGGCCTGCCTTGGCGCCCAGCACGTACCCCAGGCCTGCCCCCAGCAGGAACTTCTTCATCCGCGTCCACGCCTTCCGTCACTGGGTCGTCCGACTGTCCATTGTCCAGGAAAATCGGCCCCGCGGGGGTGGTTGCGCTAAGTGGGGGGTGGTGTGAAGCGGTTCGGGGGCGTGGGCTAAAGTTCTTCTCGTCGGTCGGAGAGACCGGCACCCGAAGTGAGCAACATTCCCCTGTAGCTCAACTGGCAGAGCATTCGGCTGTTAACCGGAGGGTTCTTGGTTCGAGTCCAAGCGGGGGAGCAAAGCCCAGGTCAACGACCTGGGCTTTTTTGCTACCCATGAGTAGGGGCGATTTGGTGTCTAACTTGACAGGCGTCCAAACGGCAGCCCGTCGACTGCTGACACTGCCGCTGGCGTGCCGTAGGGCAGGCCAGCCCGTCACGAATCTGTAACCATGTGTCACATTGGCGCCCTAGCTGCCTTCGGCGCGACACGCTGAAGTGCTCCGGCTTGATGAACGGTGGCCGACGTAACCTGCGTTTATGGCGCAGGGTGCCAGTCGCCGGCCGGGCGACTCCGATGAGTGGATCCAGCGTGCGGTACGGGCCTGGACCGGCGGCGAGCCGTCTGGCTTGGCTGGTTCTTACCTGGCTGTCGCTCGTCCGGGTCCGACTCATCCCGGCTCGACCCTACCGGTGCTCGGCGCTCGGGAGCTGACGACTCAGCCTTCCGGACTGCTCGTTCCGACGTCGGCACACGCCTCGAGGCAGCCGATCGACTTGATCGGCCTGGTCATCAGTTCCGACGACGTCGGGCTGGGCGCACCGACTATGGAGGATGTCGCTGCGGAGCTTGCCCGGTGTCCGCTCGGTGGCACGGTGAAGGTCTTGGTGCAGTTGCTTGTGCAGTTGAAGGATCCTCAGGGTTCGCGTCGTGATGTCGAGCTAGCCTTCGCTGCCGAGGTCTTCTCTGATCATCTGCTCGGTCAGGTGCAGACGCGAATCAGGAACGGCGAGCACCTGTTCACCGCGCACAACATCCTGACTCTGATCGGGTACGCGCTCCGGCACTGCTACACCGGGGAGGACGGTGAACCGGAGCTCGCGTCGTTGGCATGGATGGCGCTCGTGCTCAACGAGCATCTCGGTACGGAATCCGAGGTCAGCGAACCAGTCCCGGATCTGGGACTTCGGATCGATGGCGAACCGAATGAACGCGCCTCTGTGCTGGCGGCGGACATGGTCGCCAACCAGTACTTCAACGCGGAGCTAGACATCGCATCGTTGGTCGCTCGGTTCCAGCGTCGTTGGCGCGAGCTTCCCGCCGAGGACCTGGCAGCTGGTCGTGGGTTCGACCTCGATGGGATCTATCGCTCGCTGGTCGGTGTTCCGCTCGGCGACGTCATCGACTTCGCGACCCGTTTTGTGGGGCGTGGCCATGCAAGGGGAACCGGTACTCGACCCTGTTGCCGTGCAGCACAGGCTCTCGTGGCGGCGCGAGCAGCTTGATGCCGTGCTGAGGCTGCTGGCGCGGGATCGGCATGCTCTCCTTCAGGTCATCGATGACGACGGGTTCGCCGGAACATGGTCGTTCAACGCGTTCGAGCGGTTCCCGATCCTCCTGCTTGATTCGGGTGAGATGGTCGTCATCGATCCCGAATTCGTGATGAACCGGGTCTACGGGTGGCTGCCGATGTGGGACATCGCGTTTGCGATGAAGTCTTTGGCGGAGAGTGTCGATGTGGAGCCAGGAAACTCCGACCTCGAGCTAGACACGGTCGTGGGCTATCTCAGGAAAAATACCGAGCGCTACGTGCTGGAGGTACTCGAAGCGATTGCGCCGCGTCGCGGAATCTTCAAGCGGCTCTGGGGTGAAGACGAGTTGATAGCGGCCTACCCACGCAAGAAGGGGCGGCAGGTCTGCGATGCGGTGATTGAAGAAGCAGATGCCTGGGTCGCCTTCGAGGTGAGTTCCCGGCAGGTGCAGCGCAAGCTGGTCGCGGCCGCGTCTCCGCAGGCCCTGTTGGAGGATGTGGTGAGGGGCGTCGTGGCGAAAGCGAAGCAACTCGAAGCCACCTTGAGCCGGTTGCGGCGCGACGAAAGTCCGCTCACCGGACGTCCTCGCATGGACAACCGAAGGTTCGTTCCCGTTCTGGCCATCAGCGAGGGATTTCCGTTGGGGCCGGTCACTCGAGCGGTGATCGACGAGCGTCTTCGGCTAGAAGGCGTGCTCCAGGACTCCGAGCTGCGACTTCTGCACATCATGGGCGTGGACGAGCTCGAACTCCTCGAGTACGTGGTCACGATGGGCGGCCGAACGCTGGTCGATCTACTCGACGCTCATGCGAGTTCGTCCTTGGCTCAAATGAATCTGAAAGATTTCCTCCACGAACATCTTGGTGGTCACCATCCTCCGGATCGTCAGATGGCCTTGTGGCGGAAAGCGCTGGATACCACGACGGCTGCCATCGCCTGACGTTCGGGACCGGACGGTCTCGAGCCGCTCAGCCGAGACCGGCTTGCTCGAGTTCAAGAGCAGCAGGACGAGGACGAACCGCTGCTGTTGATCGCCCAACTCCACTGGTGCACCGTCGTGCCAAGACCTCGAGCGGGCCGAGCATCCGAAACTCCAGGTTGCCCCTTCGCCTTCGCGCCTCACTCAGAGGGCATCGCGCAACGAGCCGGTCCGAGCTCGTGCCTTGCGCTCGCGATGTTCGAGCCTGGCCGCGCAACGCCGGGAACGCGCTCGGATACGTAGCGAACGCCATCGCCGGTGGGGCCGTCCTCAACGCCGGGCAGCGTGACCGACTCGGTGATCAATAGTGGTCACCGTCACTAGACTTCGTGTCCGGACCGGCGGCTCGACTCCGACGTCTCCGCTGAAAGGTTCCCAGTGGAGAGGACACGAACGTGAAGTACATGATCATGTTGTCGTTGACCCAGCAGGACCTGGACATGATGGCCAGCTGGTCCCCGCAGGACGCGGCCGCGCTGCACCAGTTCATGGCGAAGTGGAACAACGATCTGGTCGAGTCCGGTGAGTTCGTCGACGCGCACGGCCTCACCCCGCCCGTTCACGCGCGGCGGGTCTCGCTCAAGGACGGCGTCCCGGTGGTCACCGACGGGCCGTACGCGGAGACCCAGGAGGTGCTCGGCGGATACACCATCGTCGACTGCGTGAGCTATGACCGGGCCACCGAGATCGCCGCCCAACTCGTCAACACACCCCACCCGGCAGGCGCCACGTTCGTGCATGACCTGCACGTGGACATCCGGCCGATCGCCGGGTCCGCGGCCGAGTCGCTGGAGTGAACGACCGTTTCGCCGAGGGCCTGCTGCGTGAGTTGGCGCCGCAGGTCCTCGGCGCGGTCGTCCGGCGCTACGGCCATTTCGACACCGCCGAGGACGCCGTGCAGGAGGCGTTGATCGCGGCCGCCCAGCAGTGGCCGGCCGCGGGGGTCCCGGACGACCCGAAGGCCTGGCTGATCATGGTCGCGTCGCGCCGGCTCACCGACCTGCTGCGGGCCGAGCAGGCCCGGCACCGCCGTGAACTGGACCAGCGGCCGGTCCCCACCGGACCCGTTGTGGACTTCGACGACACACTGATCCTGCTGTTCCTGTGCTGTCACCCGGCGTTGTCCCCGGCGTCCCAGATCGCGCTGACGCTCCGCGCGGTCGGCGGTCTCACCACGGCCGAGATTGCCCGCGCGTTCCTGGTGCCGGAGTCGACGATGACCCGGCGGATCACCCGCGCCAAGCAGGCCGTCAAGGACAGCGGCATCCCGTTCGGCATGCCAGCCGACCGCGGCGAACGGCTCGGCGCCGTCCTGCACGTGCTGTACCTGATCTTCAACGAGGGCTACGCCACCACGGCCGGCCCGGACCTGCACCGCACCGAGTTGTCCACCGAGGCGATCCGGCTGACCCGGATCGTGCACCGCCTGCTGCCTGAGGACCCCGAGGTCACCGGGCTGCTGGCGCTCATGCTGCTGGTCGACGCCCGCCGGCTGGCCCGCACGGGCCCGGACGGCGGCATGATCCCGATGGACGAACAAGACCGAAGCCTGTGGAACACCGGGTTCATCACCGAGGGCGTCGCGTTGATCAGCGGCGCGCTTCCCCACGGGCCGATCGGCCCGTACCAGTTGCAGGCCGCTATCGCCGCCGTCCACGACGAGGCACCCACGTCCGCGGACACCGACTGGCCGCAGATCAAAGCCCTGTACGAGGTACTGCTGCGGATCAACGACAACGCGGTGGTACGGCTCAACCACGTCGTCGCGGTCGCGATGGCCGACAGTCCCCAGGCCGGGCTGGACCTGCTCGGCCCACTGGAGACAACGCTGGCCAAGGACCACCGGCTGCACTCGGTCCGCGCGCACCTGCTCGAAATGTCCGGCAACCGTGAGGCGGCCCGGGTGTCCTACGAACACGCGGCCCGCCTCACGATGAGCCTGCCTCAGCAGCGTTATCTCCAGACCCGCGCTACAAGGTGTGCGCGAGACGGTCGGCCAGCAGGCGGGTGAAGCGCGGCGGGTCCTTCAGCTCGCTGCCCTCGGCCAGCAGGGCCTCCCGTGGATCAGCTCGACTCCCGGTCAGCGACGCGTCGTCCTTGCGCCCTCGTACGCCTTCCGTAGGCCGGTGACCAACGGGTGCGTCGGGTTCAGCTCAAGGATCCGCTTGACCGGCGCCAGCCCACCGTCCAAGTCACGCGCACTGCCCGGCGTGTCACCAAACCGGTGATCATTACTGGTCACCGCACTAGTAGTGCTTTGTTAGGTGGTGTTGAGCTGGGGTTTCTGTTGCGGGGTTCGGGTCTGGATGGGTTGTCGGCAGGTGTGGCAGGTGCCTGTCCAGGCCGCGAGCAGGGCTTGGAGTTCGCGCAGGACTGCGTAGAGGGTCAGGCCTGCGCAGGGGCTTTTGGGGTGCGGCGGAGCTGGGTGCAGATGGCTTGGGCGACGGCGGCGAGGGTGACGTGGCGGTGCCAGCCGAGCCAGGAGCGGCCTTCGAAGTGATCCAGGCCGAGGCCGTCTTTGAGTTCGCGGTAGCCGTGTTCGATGCGCCAGCGGATCTTGGCCAGCCGCACCAGATCCCGCAGCTTCGTGTCGGCGGGCAGGGTGGAGAGCCAGTAGTCGGTGGGTTCGGGTTCCCCGGGTGGCCACTCGGCCAGCAGCCAGCATTCGGGCAGGCTGCCGTCGCTGCTGCGGGGGATGTTGCGGTTGGCCGGGCGGACTCGCAGGGCCAGGAACCGTGACCGCATGCTCGCCGTCGGGTTGCCCGGAGATTTCTTCGATCCGTGGCGCCATATTAGGTACCGGCCTGCCGATCGGCCGGCCGCCATGGCCAGGCTCTTCAGATCCTGTGGCGGGTCGAGATAACGCGGTCCCGGCGGTCGGCCGTTGCCCTTCCGTGCCGGTGTTACCGATACCGCGTCGGCTGGATGCGCGGTCGCGGTGGGACTGACGGCCAGCACGTAGGTCAGGCCGCGTTCGGTCAGCCCGAGCCGGAACTCGGTGGCGTCGCCGTAGCCGGCGTCGGCCACCACCGGCCGGTCCGGCAGACCCCACCCGGTGACGGCCTCGTCGAGCATGTCCAGCGCCAGCCGCCACTTCTCCCGATGCCGCACCTGCTCCGGGATCGCGCAGCGGGCCCGCCGCCGCCGGATCTCGGCCGCGGCCTCGCCCTCGGTGGCTTTGGCGTCGTCCCAGGACTCGGGCAGGAACAGCCGCCAGTTGATCGCGGCTGATGCCCAGTCGGTGACCGCGTGCACGCTGACCCCGATCTGGCAGTTCCCGGTCTTGCCCAGCGCCCCGCAGTACATCCGCGCCACACCAGGAGAGTCCTTGCCGTCTTTGGGAAACCCGGTGTCGTCGATGACCAGCGCGTCCGGTTCGACGAACTCACCGGCCCACCCGGCCAGGCGTCGCGGCGAAGCCGATTTCGGGCTTCCCCGCGTGGTACTTGCGGCATAGGCACTACGCGCAAGTACCACGCAGGGGTTACGCGGCCTGGCTGACCACCGACGGTTCCGGAAGTCCGAGCAGGATCCGGTACTGGGTCTCGAAAGTCGCCAGTGCGTCGGCGATGTCGTGCCGCGCGACGATCGTGCGGGACGCCTCGCCCATGCGGGCTCGCTGATCCGGGTCGGCGGCCAGGTCGGCGATCCACCGCGTGATCGTCGTGATCGCTCCTGGCTCGAACAGGTAACCGTTCTCGCCGTGGTGGACCAGGTGGGGCAGGGCGAGCGCGTCGGCGGCGATGACGGGAAGGCCTGCGGCCATGGCCTCCATGGTGGCGAGGCTCTGCAGCTCGGCCGTGCCGGGCATGCAGAAGGCGTCGGCCTCGGCATAGCGCTGCACGAGCTCGGCGTCGGAGACGAACCCGTGGAAGGCCACGCGGCCGGCGACACCCAGCTCCGCGGCGAGTTCCTCGAGCTCGTGCCGGCGGGTGCCGTCGCCGACGAGGTCCGCGCGGACGTGCGGCAGCGGGGCGAGGGCGCGCAGAAGCTGGTCGATGTTCTTCTCCGCGTCGAGCCGGCCCACGAACAGGACCGACACCGGCCGGTCGGCCGGACGGGCCGGCGCGGCGTAGTGGGCGAGGTCGATGCCGCAGGACACGACCTGGGCCGGCCGGTCGAGACCGATCCCGGCGAGGACTTCGGCCGCCCGCGGGGTGGGCGTGGTGATGATGCGAGCGTCGCGGTAGACGCGCACCAGGTCCTTCCAGGCCCAGCGGGCGATCGCGTTCTTCACCCACCGCGGGAACGGGGTGTAGCCGAGGAGGTTGTCCGGCATGAAGTGGTTCGTGGCCATGCCCGGGACGTCGCGTTCGGCGGCGGATTCGAGCAAGGCGCGGCCGACGCCGAAGTGGGCTTGGACGTGGACGACGTCCGGGCGGACGCGGTCCAGGATCTCGCCGACGGCGGCTCGGGCGCTGCCGGGGACGCAGAACCGGTACTCGCCGTGGAACGGGATCGCGCGGGAACGGACCCGGTGGATCGTGTAGCCGTCACGCTGCTCGGTGCGGGCCGGGCCGTCGTCGGAGGGGCAGACGACGTGGATGTCGTGGCCGCGGCCCGCGAGTCCCCGGGCCAGGCGCTCGGCGAAGAACGCCGCGCCGTTGATGTTGGGCGGGAACGTGTCGGCGCCGATCAGGACGCGAAGGCCGGTCGGGTGTTCGGGCACGGGGTTCTCCTCGATCTTCGGACGGGCGTGCGGAACGGCACCGGCGAGCACGCGCACGCCGGCGAGCGCGACGACCGCGGCGAGCGCGGCCGCGGGCCGGGGGACCTCGCCGTAGGCCAGGGCGGCCACGGCGACGGCGGTGAGGGGATCGAGCACGGTTGTCGTGCCGACGACGACCGCGGTGGATCCCGCGGCGTACGCGCGGTGCAGGAGCACGCCGCCGGCGCCGAGCAGCAGCAGGGCTTGACCGCCGAGGAGCGCCGCCGTCGCGATCGGCTGCGACGCGGCGGCGTGCACGACCGACGAGCCGAGTCCGAAGAGGACGGCCGCCGCACCGGCGAGTGTGGCGCAGCCGGCCCGGGCGAACCAGGCGAGCGCGGCCACCACGAACCCGGTCACAGCCACCGCTTCGGCCGTGCCCGGGCTGATCGCCGTGGTCGGGGTGGAGGAAGTCGCGAGCGTCACGAACCCGGCCACTCCGGCCACGACGACCACAACAGCGACGAGTACCCGGCGGTCGCGCACGCGGCGGCCGAAGACGACCGTCAGGACCAGGCTGAACACCCCGAGCGGCTGGACGACCGGAAGCGGCGCCAGTGACAGGGCGACGACGTGCAGCAGGCTGCCGCCGGTGGCCAGTGCGGTGCCCGCCCACCAGCCGGGGGAGCGCAGCAGCCGGGCCAGGGCACGCAGTCCGGGGACGCCCTCGGCGGCCAGGTCGGTGACTTCGGCGTGCTGCCGGCTCGCGGCCATCGCGAACAACACGGCGGCGAGCAGTGCGCAGGCGACGGCGAATGCGGTCATCGGACGGCCCTCCCGGGTTTGGCCGCCGTCGCGGTGACGGACCGGGGTTCGGGCGTGCTGCTGACGCTGACGGCCCGCCGTAGGGCGGTCGCCACGATGGCGATGATCAGGAATTCGGCCAGCAGGGCGATGCGTTCGAGGAAGCCTGCCGGGAGCCGGCCCACGACCTGGGCCGTGCCGAACGCCGCCGCGGTCGTGACTCCGGCAACCGCCCCGCGACGGAGCGCCGGGGCGACAGTGAGCCAGCGGGGTTCGGTTCGCAGCCGGGCGCTCAACACCCAGGCCGCCAGGGGCAGGCTGGCGAACAACACGCCGCCGCCGACGCGGTGGATCGTCCCGGACGCCGTGGGATTCGAGGCGCTGAGGTTGCTGCGGAAGACCAGGACCACCACGAGTCCGGCAATCCAGAGCACGAAGAGGACGGTCGCCGGCGGGCTGTGTGGCAAGGCGGCGAGGCGGGCCGCGGCCACGAGCGCTGCCGCGGCGGCGAGCAGGAGGACGACAGCCACCGCGAACAGCAGCCGGCCGCCGCGGTGCCAGGCGTAGTCGCTGACCGGGTCGCGCCAGGGGCTGACGTGGCCGGCGAACCCGAGGGTCAGGCCTGCGATGATCACTTGCGCGACGGCGGCCATGACCAGCGTCAGCGTTGCCAGCGGCGTGGGCGAAAGCGCGGTCCGTGGAGTCACCTGTCAGACGGTGCTGCCCGGCCATGAGAGTTCGATGAAGATCGCGCGCGGTTTCGCTAAGAAGCGGCCAGCGGGAGCACCAGGTCGAACCGCGCGCCGCCGCCGTCGGCAGGGGAAGCCGACGCGCGGCCGCCGTGCTGGGTGAGGACCTGCTCGACGATGGCCAGGCCGAGTCCGGAGCCAGGCAGGGGCCGGGCAGCGTCGGCCCGGTAGAACCGTTCGAACACGTGCGGCAGGTCGGCTTCCGGGATGCCCGGCCCTTCGTCGTCGACGCGGACGCGCACCGCACCGGGTTCGACCGCCATCGAGATGCGCACCGAACCGCCGGGTGGCGACCACTTGGCGGCGTTGTCGAGCACGTTCAGCACCGCGCGTTCGAGGGCGGTGGGGCGCACGACGACCTCGGCGTCGGCAAGGTCGGCGTCGAAGGTGACGTTCGGCCACCGCGACCGGGTGCGTTCGACGGCCGAGCCGACGACGTCGGCCAGCGCGAGACGCTCCTCGGCTTCGCTCGGCCGTTCCCCGGTGGACAGGTCGACCAGCTCGCCGATCAGCGCGGTCAGCTCGGTGGCCTGCGTGTCGAGGTCGGCGAGCAGCCGCGACCGGTCTTCGGCCGGCAGCCGGCGCCCGGGATTGGCGTCGGCGTGGATGAGGAGCTCGATGTTGTTGCGCAGGCTCGTCAACGGCGTGCGCAGCTCGTGGCCGGCGTCCTCGACCAGCCGCCGCTGCTCGTCGCGGGAACGGCTCAAAGCCGCCAGCATCGCGTTGAACGACGTTGCCAGCCTGCCGATCTCGCCGGACGCGCTGACGTCGATGGCCGCCGACAGCTCCTGGGTGCGGGCGACGTTCTCGGCCGCCGAGGTGAGATCGTCGACCGGCCGCAGCGCCGACCGGGCGATCGCCCGGCCCACCACGGTGGCGCCGAGCACCCCGGCGGCGGACACCACGAGCAGCCAGAAGCCCAGCCGGGTCAACGCGTCCTCGACGTCTTCGGAATCCTGGGCGACCTGGATCGTGCCCCCGTCGGATCGCGGGGCCGTCCACATGCGGAACCGGCTCCCGTCGCGGTGGATGTTGGTGGCCCGGCTGACGGAGAACGGCGCTTGCGGTGGCGGGGGCGGGAGTTCCGGGATCGCGCCCGCGATTCCGGTGACCGCGCCGGTGGCCGAGCTGAACTGGACGGTCAGGCCGTTGTTCCGGTCCGGCCCGGGATTGGTGGTGGAGCGCAGCGTCGAGAGCGCTTCTTCCGGCGAGGGTGCTTTCGCGGCGAGTTGCGCGTAGGACTGCAGGCGCGCGTCGAACTGGTCGTAGAGGTCGGCGCGGGTGATGCTCCAGGAGATCGCCGATACCGTGACCACGGCGATCGCCACCGCGGCCGCGACGAGGATGCCGAGCCGGCCGCGCAGGGACAGCGTCTTCCAGCGGGGCCGTTTCACAGCGGTTCCTCGCGCAGGACGTAGCCGACTCCGCGCACGGTGTGCAGCAGCCGCGGCTCGCCCTCGGCCTCCAGCTTGCGGCGCAGATAGCTGACGTAGACGTCGAGCCCGTTGGACGCGGTGCCGAAGTCGTAGCCCCAGACTTGCTCGAACATCGCGGTGCGGGTCAGCACGATCCGGGGATGCCGCAGGAACGTCTCGAGCATGGCGAACTCGGTACGGGTCAAGTGCACCGGGCGCACGCCGCGGAACACCTCCCGCGTCGCCGGATCCAAGGTGACGTCGGCGAACCGCAGCGCAGCCGGGGCCGGCGGCGCAGACGGCGCGTTGTACTCGGTGCGGCGCAGCAGGGCCCGGACCCGGGCGAGCAGTTCCTGCAGGGCGAAGGGCTTGACCAGGTAGTCGTCGGCTCCCGCGTCGAGACCGGCGACCCGGTCGGTCACCGCCGTCCGCGCGGTCAGCATCAGGACCGGCACCGTGTTGCCCTCGGCCCGCAGCAGCCGGCACACCTCCAGGCCACCGAGCATCGGCATCTTGACGTCGAGCAGCACGCCGTCGGGGTCCGCGTCGCGGATCAGCGCGAGTCCGGCGACCCCGTCACCGGCGACGGAAACGGTGTAGCCCTCGAACCGCAGCGTTCGCGACAGCGAGGCCTGCACAGCCGTCTCGTCGTCGACGATCACCAAGTGCACCGGCATCCCTTCGCTCACCTGATGATGACACAGGGTAACTGTAGTCGAGGTGGTCGCGAGAGCGCCGAATTCTCATCGAAGGTTAACGTTCGCCGGCGCTCGCGGCGGCAGGCGAAGGCCGGCTGACGATGGACGAAGTCGAAGAACGCTTCGGCTGGCTCGAGCGGCTCCGCTATCGGCACGAACTGGCCGCGGTGATCGTCGCCGGCCTGGTCGCCGCCGCCGTCCACGGCTTCGGTGCCGAGGGGTTCGAAGGACACGGCCCGGACGCCATAGAGCACGGTCACGGTATCTGAGCCGCTTCGCTACGAGGATGGGGTTAGCCGGCTCGCGCTGTCACCAGGCCGGATTCGTAGGCGGCGATCACCAATTGGGTGCGGTCCCTGGCCTGGAGTTTGGTCAGCAGGCGGCTGACGTGGGTCTTCACGGTCGACATCGACAGGTGCAGCGCCGCGGTGATCTCGGCGTTGGTGAGTCCACGGCCGACCAGCAGGAGGATTTCGCGTTCACGGGCGGTGATCCCGTCGAGGTGCCGGATGACGGGTTCGGGGCGCTGGGTGAACTCTTCGATGAGCCGCCTGGTGACCGTGGGCGAGAGCAGAGCATCGCCTGCGGCGACGACCCTGATGGCGGTCAGCAGGTCGGCGGGTGGGGTGTCCTTGAGCAGGAACCCGCTGGCGCCCGCGCGCAGGGCGGAGAAGACGTACTTGTCGAGGTTGAACGTGGTCAGGATGATGATCTTGAGGTCACCCGTGCCGGTGAGCAGCCGCCGGGTGGCTTCGATCCCGTCGAGCACGGGCATCCTGATGTCCATCAGCGCGACGTCGGGACGTTCGCGGCGGATGACGTTCACCGCTTCGGCGCCGTCGCCTGCCTCGCCGACGACCGTGAGGTCCGGTGCCGAGTCGACCAGGATGCGAAACCCGCCCCGGACCAGCGCCTGGTCATCGGCGATGACGACCTTGACCGTCATACCGGGACCTCGGTGGGCAGCCGGGCCGCGACCCGGAACCCGCCGAGCGGCAATGGGCCGGCGCTGAACTCGCCGCCGTAGAGCGCGGTCCGTTCACGCATGCCGACCAGGCCGTGGCCGGTGCTGCCGGTGCTGTCGGTGCTGCCGGTCGGGCCGGCGCCGTCGTCGGTCACCTCGATCCGCACGTTGTTCTCGTCGTAGTGCACGAGTATCCGGCTGCGGTTGGTGCGGGCGTGTTTCACCACGTTGGTCAACGCCTCCTGGACGATCCGGTAGGCCGCCAGGTCCACGCCGGGTGGCAGTTCGCGGGCGGTGCCCCGCACGCTGAATTCGACCCGCAGCCCGGCACGCTCGGTCCGGGCCACCAGGCGAGGCAGCTCCGCGAGACCAGGCGTCGGCGGAAGCTCGGCGGAGTCCGGCGTGTCGTCGCGCAGTACTCCCAGCAGGGCGCGCATCTCACGCAGAGTCGCGCGGCTGGTCGTCTCGATGACGGCCAGCGCCTTGGCGGCCTCGTCGGGCTGGGAAGCGATGACGTGGCTGCCCATCCCGGCCTGGACGGCGATCACACTCATGCTGTGGGCGACCACGTCGTGCAGCTCCCTCGCGATCTGCAACCGTTCTTCCGCGACTGTCCGATGTGCCTGGTCGATTCGGTGCTGGGTCTGCCTGTCCGCTTGTTCCCGCACTGACTCCTGGTAGCCGCGGTGCCGCCGGACCGCCAGCCCCACGGCCCAGCCCGCCAGGAGCGGGCTGATTCTGCTCGCCGTCAGCAGACTCCAGTCGTCCCACGAACCGAACCACACGCCGGCCGAGACGACGTTGGCCACGACCAGTCCGGCCATGGTCATCACGATCGCGGCGGCCAGTCCGGTCACCGCGACCTTCATCGGTTCGACCAGCGCGACGACGTAGAGCACCAACACGATCGGCAACTCCGGCGCCTTGGTGAAGTCGGTCGCCGAGAATGCCACGTACCCGATCAGCCCCAGCGCGAGCGCGACCATGGGCCGCCACCGCCGGATCACGATGGTCGAACAGACGATGACCAGCAGCACCACGAACAGTTCGATGGACAGGTCGTGCCGCTTGAGCTGGTCGGGTGTCGCCCATCCGTTGAGGCCGACCAGGACCGCGAACACGACGTCCACCGCCACCAGGTGGGCGAATGTCAGCCGGTGGGTGAAGGGGGCGCGCAGGTGCTCATCCACGCTCCGACGTTAGATCACCACGGATCGTCCACGCGTCGGTCTGTGGACCGACACGGTGGGTCGTTCTTGCGACCAGGTTCGGGCCGGCAAGTGGGGGCCGTGGCCCGACGCGGACAGTGCGGCGTTCGCGGCATCGTTCAACGCCATGAAGACGTCGACAGCCGCCAGCGCGAACAACCTGTCCAAGACGTACGGCGAGGGCGCGACACAGGTGGTCGCGCTGGACTCGGTCGCCATCCGGATCGCGACAGGCACGTTCACGGCGATCATGGGCCCGTCCGGGTCGGGCAAGTCCACCCTCATGCACTGCCTCGCCGGGCTCGACACCCCCACCAGCGGGCACGCGTGGATCGGGGACACGGAGATCACCGGATTGCCCGACGACAAGCTGACGCTGCTGCGGCGGGAGCGCGTCGGGTTCGTGTTCCAGGCGTTCAACCTCGTGCCGACGCTGTCCGTGCTGGAGAACATCACGCTTCCGCTGGACATCGCCGGAGTGGCCGTGGACCGGTCGTGGGTCGACGAGGTGATCACCACGGTCGGCTTGGCCGACCGGCTCGCCCACCGGCCGGCGGAGCTGTCCGGCGGGCAGCGGCAACGGGTGGCCTGTGCACGGGCGCTGGCGACCCGCCCCGCGATCATCTTCGCGGACGAACCCACCGGGAACCTGGACTCCAGATCAGGTGCGGACATCCTGCGCCTGCTGCGGCGCGGTGTCGACGCGCTCGACCAGACCATCGTGATGGTGACGCACGACCCTGTCGCCGCGTCCTACGCGGACCGTGTGCTCATGCTGGCCGACGGGCGGATCGTGCACGAGATCGCCGACCCGACACCCGGCCTGGTGCACGACGTCCTCAAGCGCCTTGACCGGGCGGAGACGTCATGCTGAAGGCGAGTCTCCGCAATCTGGCGGGCAACAAGGTCCGGCTCGCTCTGTCCCTGATGGCGATAGCGCTGTCGGTTGCCTTTGTGGCGGGGACTCTGGTCATGCGCGACACGGTCATGACCGTGACGCGCGCGGCCGCCGAAGCCGGTGCCGCGGATGTGACGGTACGGCCGTCCAGGGAAACAGCGACCTTGACCGCCGCACAGGCCGAACGCGTTCGCCGGGTCGATGGTGTCGACGCGGTGTTCGCCGAGGTCAACGTGTCCGATGTCAGCGTCCTGGACCGCCGGAACCAGGCCGTCACGGTGGTCAAGAGCGCGCCGACGGAAGCCGGGAACTGGCAGACGACCGGCCGGGCGCCGGTGCGGCTCGCGGCCGGGCGTGCGCCGACCGGGGACGGCGAGGTGGTGATCGACAAGGATTCCGCCGCCAAGTCCGGGGTCCGGATCGGCGACCGGGTGCGCGTCACCGCCACACCAGGCGGATTCGACGTCACCGTGGTCGGGCTTGCCGAGTACACAACTCCCAACCCCGGGAAGAACTTGGTCTTCCTCGACGACACCATCGCGGCGATGCGACTGCTCGGCGTTCCGGACGGTGTCACGGCCGTCAAGGCGTACGCCGCTTCTGGTGTGTCCGAGGAAGTGCTGCGTCAACGGATTCGGGCGGCCCTCGGTGATTCGTTCGAGGTGCTGACGAAGACCCGGATCGTGGCCGAGTCCGGTGTCGATGACAGCCTTGACCTGGTCACCTACGTGATGCTCGGGTTCGCGGGGATCGCGATCCTGGTCGGTACGTTCCTGATCTTCAACACGTTCTCGATGCTCATCGCCGCGCGGACCAGGGAGTTGGGTCTGCTGCGAGCGGTCGGCGCGACCGGCCGGCAGGTGCGGCGTGCTGTCGTCGCCGAGGCGTTCGTCCTCGGCCTCGTCGGGAGCACCGTCGGTCTCGCGGTCGGGATCGGTGCGGCGGCGGCGTTGCGTGGAGCCGTGGCCGGATTCGGACTGGACCTGTCGGGTGTCGCTCTCGCGGTCACGCCGCTGGCGCCGATCGTGTCGTACCTGGTCGGCACAACCGTGACGGTCGCATCCGCGCTCCTCCCCGCACGACAGGCGGGCCGGATCACGCCGATCGCAGCGCTTCTTGCGGCCGAAGTCCCGGCGGATCCCCGGTCACGCCCGCGGAGCTTGGTCGGCGGGGCGCTGGTGGTACTCGGGGCGGCGGCGCTGGCAGCCCGGTCGGATGGCGCGCTCGTCTTCGGTGTCGCGGCCTCCCTTGTCGGTCTGCTGGTTCTCGGACCAGTGCTGGTCCGGGTCGCGGTGCCCGTGCTCGGTGTGGTGGTCGTCCGGCTGTTCGGCGCCGTCGGCAAGCTCGGCATCCGCAACACGCTGCGCAGTACACGGCGGACAGCCGCGACCGCGGCCGCGCTGATGATCGGGGTCGCGGTGGCCGCGGCCCTGTCCGTGGTGTCCGCGTCGATGAGTTCGTCGATGGCGGATCGGATCGACCGTACCCTCGGCGCGGATTTCACCATCGTGCGATCCGGCAAGGGACAGCCGCCGCTCACCGGTGAAGTGGCCACGGCGGTTCGGACGGTACCGGGGGTTGGCCAGGTGGTGCGACAGCGCGAGATCCGGGTGGACATCGTCGGCGGGAATCGGTCGACGAGGGGCGGCTGGGTGCAGGGTGTCGACCCGGATTTCCCCGCGATGTTCCGCCAGGACTACGTCTCGGGGTCGCCGGTGGACAGCTTGGCACGCGGCGAGATCGTGCTCAGCCAGTCCTACGCCCAGGACTTCGGGTTGGCTGTGGGCGACCGGATCGACCTGCGTGGACCGGCCGGCAGCGTGACCGTGCAAGTGGGAGCCATCAGGACGCCCGACCCACCGGGCATGTCCATCGGCCGGAGTGACGCCCCGTTCGTCACCATGGATGTGCTGACCAGGATCGCGCCGGCCGCGCAGGACGCGTTGATCATGGTGAACGCCGCGCCCGGCACGGACAAGACCGCCGTCGGCGCCGCGCTCACCAAGGCCTTGGCCGGCTTCCCGCAGGCGAGCGTCCGCGATCGGGCCGCGTACAAGGAATACGCGCAGACCCAGGCGACAAACGTCCTCATGCTGGTGTACGCGATGCTCGGCCTCGCGGTGCTCATCGCGATCCTTGGTGTGATCAACACGCTCGCGTTGTCCGTGGTGGAACGGTTCCGCGAGATCGGCATGCTGCGCGCGGTCGGCCTCACCCGTCGCCAGGTGACGCACATGATCGGCGTCGAGTCGACTGTCATCGCGCTCACCGGGACGGCCCTCGGCCTGCTGCTGGGCCTCGGCTGGGGAGTGGGTGCCCAGCAGGCGATGTCCTCCCGTGGCATGGAGATTCTCGCAGTGCCGTGGCTCGTCGTCGGCGCGATCGTCCTCGCGGGTTTCGTCGCCGGTTTCGTCGCCGCCGTCGCACCGGCCCGCCGTGCGGCGCGCCTGGACCCCGTCACCGCGATCGCCGCCGCATAACCAAAGGAGTCAAAGTCATGCCGTCTCGCCGAACAGTGTTGACCGGCGCCGCGCTCATGGTGGCCGCTGGAACGCTCGGAACCCCGACCGCCTCAGCCGCCACGCGCCCCCTTCGCGTCACACTGCCGCCACCCACCGGCCCTCACCCGGTGGGGACCGTGTCGCTGCACCTGGAGGACCGGTCACGACCCGCCCCCTGGGTCTCCTCGATTCCCACGCGGGAACTGATGATCAGCATCTGGTATCCGGCAGCACAAAACCCGTGCCGAGCCGTGCCCTGGCTGACGCCTGGCGCCGCGGCGACGTTCCTGGCCGGTGTCGGGCTGAACAGCACCCAGGTGACACTGCCGGACACGCATGCCGCCGAAGGCGTGCCGGTCGCCCGCACCGGGCGTCTGCCGCTCGTGCTGTACTCGCCCGGCTTCAACGCCTCCCGGGTCTTCAACACCGCCGTGGTGGAAGACCTGGCGAGCAACGGATATCTGGTCGTCACCGTCGACCACACCTATGAGGCCCTGATGGTCGAGTTCCCCGGCGGCAGGGTCGTGACGGGCCAGGTCCCGGACGGCGGCCGGCCCGTGTTCGCCGAGGCGGTCGACATCCGCGTCGCCGACTTCCGGTTCGTGCTCGACCGGATCGCCGACCTGGACCGGGGCATCAACCCCGACGTCCACCAGCACCCGCTGCCCGCCGACCTGAAGGGCGCCTTCGACCTCGGCCGTGTCGGCATGTTCGGTCATTCCCTCGGCGGAGCCACCACAGCGTCCACAATGTACGCCGATCAGCGTGTCAAAGCCGGTGTCAGCCTGGACGGCTCAGCCATCGGAGCCGTCGCGGCGGCCGGACTGGACCGTCCCTACCTGGTCATGGACACCTCAGGCAAGGGCGGCATGAACAACGATCCGGCGTTGCGGGAGTTCTTCTCCCAGCTACGCGCGTGGCGCCTGGCCGTGACAATGCGCGACTCGGCTCACTATTCCTACGGCGACCTCGAGATTCTGTACCGGCGCCTGGCCGACCTGCTCGACATGCCCCAGCGGGAACTCGAGGAACAGGTCGGCACGATAACACCTCACCGCGCCATGGCCATCCAACGCGCATACCCCCTTGCGTTCTACGACCTGCATTTCCGCTACCGCGGACATCTGCTCGACGGCCCCGCCCCGGCCTACCCGGAAGTCCTGTTCCGCGCACGGTGAACGCCGCCAAAAGAACCCACGCAGGCACCATCGAAGTGATCTCGGGAGCTCGGCCAGACCGGTTCGTCATGACTGACTGGACCCCGCCAGTGAACCTACGCACTGCGGGTTCAAGTGGCGCCGGTCCGTGGGGCGTCGGGTGACCAGGGCGACGCCGATCGCGGCGAGGGCGAAGCCCACGATCGCGGCGGGGGTGAGGTGCTGGCCGAGGATGGGGACCCCGGCCAGGGCGGTCGCGGGGGGCACGAGGAACAGGTAGCTGGTTGCGCTGGCGCTGGGTTGTCGTTTGAGGATGTAGAAGAGCAGGACGAACGCGGTGATGGATCCGACGAGCGCGAGCCAGGCGACGGATCCGATCGCGGCGAAGGTGAGTGGCAGGGCGAACCCGCCGGAGACCGCGGTGAAGGGGATGCTCACGGTGGCGGCGAGCAGTTGGATGAACATGCCGGTCCGCAGGTCCATGTCGTCGCCGAAGTGTTTCTGGTAGAGGATGCGCCTGCTGAGCCGGCGAGCCCCGCCGACGGCGGCGAGGATGCCGGCGGCGGTACCGTAGCCGGCCAGATCGGAGCTGACCGCCGCGGTGACGCCCGCGAACCCCAGTGCCAGGCCGGCGATCTGCCAGGGTCGTAGTCGTTCACCGAAGAGGGGATGGCTGCGGCAGGGTTTGCCGATCTGCAGGCGAAGTTTCCGTCCGCGGGCTTCCACGAGAGGCTGATGAGCGGGCTGGAGATCCCGCCGTCGGCCTTCATCAGATCGATCTCGAACCAGGCTGCGCAGCGGATCGAGCAGCAGCGCATGCGGTTGACGACGGAGAAGGAACGCACCGCACAGCATCTCGAAGACGCCGACGCCGAGGCCACCCGGCTGCGGGACCGCCATCGTCGGCATCGCGCTGCCCGTGCTCGTCATGCGTATCGGGCCGACGGCGTTCACTGGGGAGATCCGCACACTGGGAGTGCTGTTCGTGACCGCGCTAGTGGAGCTGCTGGTGTACATGGGTTACCTCGCAGCACACCTCTCTCGCGGCCGCCGTCGACGGAGGCACCCGAACGAGGGAGCATTTATGCTCCATAAACGGCGTCGATCTGCGTCGATTGGCGCCGAACCAGAGCATGAGCGATTGCAAACATCCCAGCTGGATCGACTGACGGCGACCCACGGCTGGAACCTCCAGTTGACCGGAGGGTTCTTGGTTCGAGTCCAAGCGGGGGAGCAAAGCCCGGGTCAATGACCTGGGCTTTTTTGCTGTCCAGGAACAGGGCGATTTGGTGTCTCTCTTGACGATCGTCCACGACGGCTGCCGGTTGACCGCGGCGTTCGTCCGGGTCCTCCAAGCGCGGAAAGGGTGACCTGCTGCCGGTATGCCGGCGGCATCTTCAGTGCGGCGGCGATCAGCGGATGGGCGGCCAGATCGTCATGATCGAGCGCGCGGTCGATTCGAGCTCCGCTCGGTCGGCGCCGTCGCGGGAGCGCATGGACATGCCCAGCACCGTGGTCCAGAGCACCGCGGCCAGTGCATCCGGCTCCACGTCCCGCGGCAGTTCGCCGGCGTCGGCCGCCGCGCGCATCTCCCGGCGCAGCCGCTCCTGGACGGACGACCGCAGCTCGGCGAGCCGGGCGAGCAGGGCCGGCTCCCCGGTCGGCGCCGCCACGGTGTTCACCATGCAGCCCCTCGGCACTCCCGGCGTCGAGTAGAACCGCGCGATGCCCAGCAGCACCGCGGCGATCGCGTCCCGCCGGGCACCCGGCACCGCGAGCGTCTGGTCGAGGAACTGGACGAAGCGGTCGTAATAGAGGTCCAGCACCTCGAGGAACAGGGCGCGTTTGTCCCCGAACGCCGCGTACAGGCTCGGCGGGCCGATGCCCAGGCGCCGGGTCAGCTCGGCGATCGAGGTCGACTCGAACCCCTGCTCCCAGAACGCCTGCAGCGCGAGGTCGAGCGCGACGGTGCGATCGAACCCGCGTGGTCGTCCCAACGGTGCCATGCCCTCATTCTAGAACACCGGCTACAGATCTCTGCTAGCGTACTTCTGTAGTCACGATTACAGATAGGGAGCGGCTCAATGAAGCAGGCGTACATCGAGACCAACGGCGTCACGCTGAACGTGGTCGAGGAGGGCGACGGCCCGGCCGTGCTGTTCGTGCACGGCTTCCCCGACGGCTGGCGGGGGTGGCGCAGGCAGATGACGGCGGTGGCGGCCGCGGGTTACCGCGCGATCGCGCTGGACATGCGCGGCTACGGCGAGACCTCCAAGCCCGAAGATCCCGCGCTCTACACGGTCTTCTACGGCGTCGGAGACCTCGTCGGCGTCCTCGCGGAACTCGGGATCGAGCGCGCCACCCTCGTCGGCCACGACTTCGGGGCGACGGTCAGCTGGAACGCGGCGGTGATGCGGCCGGACCTCTTCGACGCGGTCTTCTGCCTCAGCGTCCCGCCGGTGCTGCCGGGTGGCCCCAGCATGCTCGAGCGGCTGAAGTCCGCCGGCAAGGAAAACGACTTCTACATGTTCCGGCAGATGCGGCCGGAAGCCGACCGGGAGTGGGCGGACGCCGCCACGACCCTGCCCGGCATGCTCTACTGGACGTCGGGGCTGCCCGATGCGGCCGAGGCGTGGGACCCGATGGACCCGGCCAAGAGCCTCAACCGGCCGTCACCGATCGGCATCCCGCCCTTCGCCGACCGGGAGGACGTCGAGGCGGCGATCGCCGGCTTCCGGCGCGACGGCTTCCACGGCCCGCTCAACACCTACCGCGCCATGCAGCCCTACTTCGACCAGGCCGGAGCGTTCGCTGGAGCGAAGATCCGGCAGCCCGCGTTCTTCGCGTTCGGCACTGAGGACGGCATGGTCCGGATGCGAGCGTTCAAGGAGGGGGACCTCACCAGCGTCGTGCCGAACCTCGACGGGTACCTGCCGATCGAGGGCGTGGGCCACTGGCCGCAGCTCGAGGCGTCGGAGATCGTGAACGAGGCGCTGCTCGGCTTCCTCGGGAGGCGGAAAGGCTGAGGCCGAGCGGAAAGGTCGCCGCCTCGGGTGACTGCCACGACGGTGGCAGTCACCCTTCGTCCACAATGGACCGGCAGTGGCGAATCTTTCCGGCTGCGAGCTTTCAGAGTGTGGAGCTGTCGTAGACGTCCCGGGTGAGCTGGGTGATCCGGCCGGCGGAGTCCTGCCAGGACAGCGTGGTCGGCTCCAGGGTCAGCACCACCACGATCTTGCCGCAGTCCGCGCCCACCGTGCCGCTCGTGTGCATGGCGCGGCTGGTCAGGTCGATGTCCTGGGCGCTGAACGTGCCTTTGCCGCCGGACGTGCCTTCGCCGCTGGAGGCGACCGCGGTGGCGGCCTCGACCTCCGGCGAGTTCAGCACGCGCCGCACGTCGGGGTCGGCCGCCGTGCATTCCTCACCGGGCGCCGGCCCGGCGCCGAAACCGGACCAGCCCTGCTTGACGGCCTTCGGGCCGGGGATCGCGCTCGGGAGGCCGAACGACTGGTCGAAGCCGTCCGAACCGCACTTGGTCGACTGCGCAAGGTTGCTCATGATGAAGTCGCGGTACTTCGGGTCCGCGTCGTGCAGGATGTACTGGTAGGTCTTGGCGATGTCCGCGGCGCTGATCGCGGTGTAGCCCCACTTGCCGCGGCTGGCGGGCGGCGCGGTGTCGGTGAGCCCGAGCTTGGTGACCATTCGCTTGACGATCTCCTCCCAGCCGTCACGGACCCACAGCGTGCTGGCGGCGTCGTCGTTGCTGGAGCGCAGCATCGGCTCGAGCAGCGCGAGGTCGTCGGCCGGGATCTCGTAGTCGGGGCCGTGCGATTCGAGGTAGTCGAGGGCGATGAACAGCTTGACCAGCGAGGCCGAGCGGTACTGCTTGTGCTCGTCGCTGCCGAAGGCCTGGCCGGTCTCCTGATCGACGACGAGGTAGCTGGCGGTCATCCCCTCGGGAAGATCCACTGAAGACGTCGCCGCCGAAGCCGGCCCGGCCGCCAACGCCACCCCTGCCACGACACTGGTCGCGATCGTTGCCAGCCGGCGGATTTTCGTCACGTCAACCATCCACATCTTCTAGATCGACATCGTTGGGGGGCACCCTATCGGGTGAACCGTCCCCGTGTCGGGGTATCCCCGAATCTCGGAACCGGCCGCGCGCAGCTCCGACGGCCGAGGCGCGGGTGCCTGGGGCTGCGGGTGGCCTCGGCCAGCAAAGAGCCGGGCGTGCACGACCCGACAGGGGCATTCAGACCAAGCCTTCGTTGATCGCGGTAATAACCGCGGTCGTTCGATTGGGCGCGTCCAGTTTCATCGAAACGGCCGCCGCCGACGTCCTTTCGGTGCAGACCGCCGTCCGCCAGCGGCCGTTCTCGACGGACTCGCTGCTCGCGCCGTGCCGCAGCCGTTCGACGGCTCGGGAATCGGCCTTCTGGTTTTCTGTCAAAACAGGTTCGATGTTGTCACCGCCGAACCACGCCGCGTCGGCGTAGAAGAGTGGTGAACTGTGGACCTGTTGGGCCAACCAGCACGGCCACTTCACGTTCCGTGGCAAAGTACTGGCGATGCTGCGGGTCGTCCATTTCTTCGGGTTCGCGGCCACGGCGGCTAGGTAGGACGAGAGGGCATAAGACATGCTGCACCGACAGATGTGGACCCCAGCGCACGATGGTTGGACGGCGACAAGGCGTTGGCTGTCGCCGTCGACGTCCCCGGCGCACCGCGCCTGAGCGCTCCGATCTCGTTGTTTTACAGCCTTCCGGAGGTTCGGCGCGGAAGCAGCTGCTATACGTGGCCCCGGGACGGCGACGACCTGCCCGGCGAACTGCTGACCGACCTGGACGAACCGGTGCCCGGTTTCCCGGCCGGTCCGGCGGAGCTGGCCGATGTGCTGCTGGATCCGGACCTGGGGCCCCTGCGGGAGGGGCTGCGATGGGGGCCGGTTTACGGCGAGCCGTCGGTGCGTGCCGCGCGGGCGCTCATCATCGGCCGCATGATCGCCGACCACGCACTCATCGACAGAGGAGCAGGTGGTAGCGCGGCCCCGTCGATTCCCTACTCCAGTCGGTAACCGGGTGACTCCGCTTCGTCTACTCTTCGGGCCTAGCCGGCCACTTCAAGGAGGCACCATGCGGAACTCCCGCGCCGTTACCACGGCCGCCGCCGCGCTGCTGCTCGCGGCGGTGGGCCTGGCCACCGGCACCAGCGCCCAGGCGAACACCTCGCCCTCCGGTCACGGTCCGGTCGAGTACCGCGTCCACGACGCGCTGGCCAGAGCTCGGACGCTGGACGCCGTCGGCCTCGACGTCGTCAAGCGCCAGGGCGACGACCTGTTCGTCGTCGGCGACGAGACCACCGGTGCCGAACTGTCCCAGCTCGGCTTCGTCACCGAGGTGAGCAAGCGGTACCCCGCGGCCACCTGGGCCTCCCCGCGGCTGGCACCCGGCGCGGCACCGCAGGACGAGACCTACGACGGCGGCTACCACACGGTCAACGCGCACTACGCGAACATGACCGCCGCTGCGGCCGCGCACCCCGATCTCACCACGGTGGTCAACTACGGTCAGTCGTGGCTGAAGCTGCAGGGGCGTGGCGGCTACGACCTGAAAGCCATCTGCGTCACGAAGAAGGTCAGCGGCGACTGCGCGCTGAACCCGAACTCGGCGAAGCCGCGGTTCCTCCTGCAGGCGCAGATCCACGCGCGGGAGATCGCCACGGGTGAGCTCGCCTACAAGTACATCAACTACCTCGTCAGCGGCTACGGCACCGACAGCACGGTGACGAACCTGCTGAACACCACCGAAATCTGGGTCGTCCCGATCGTCAACCCGGACGGCGTCAACATCGTCCAGCAGGGCGGCAACAACCCGGTGCTGCACCGGAAGAACGCCGACTTCACCAGTGCGGACCTTTCGCGCTGCGGCGATTCGGCGGGCAGCCAGCCGGGCGTCGACAACAACCGGAACTTCGGCTACCACTGGCAGAGCAACACCAGCAAGTGTGACCAGACGACGTCGACGTCCAACGGTTCTTCCGATTCGGAGCCGGAGAACAAGGCGCTGGAACAACTCTGGACCCAGCTCTTCGGTGACCACCGCGCGGACGGTGCGTCCGACAAGCCCGACGCGACCGCTCGCGGCACGGCGCTGATGCTGCACAGCTACGCCGGCATCATCATCCTGCCGTGGGAGTACTCGAACACCGTCCACACTCCCAGCGACACCCAGTTCCGCGCGATGGGCAAGGCGATGTCGGCGTTCTCCGGCTATCCGTACGGCCAGGCCGGCGACCTCCTCTACAACGCTGCCGGCGGCTCGGACGACTACGCCTACGGCAAACTCGGCATCGCGTCGTTCACCATCGAACTCGAAGGCCCCGGCGCGTGCGACGGCTTCACGCCGAGCTACTCGTGCGTGAACGGCACCTTCTGGCCGTACATGGTCAAGACGTTCAACTACCTCGCGAGCAAGGCTCCCTCGCCGTACAAGTAAGGGGGCGTGTCTGGGCTGCAATCTGTTTGTCGCCGGTCATGCCCACGAACGAGGGAGTATTTATGCTCCATAAACGGCAGCGGCCGGTAGGCGCAGTGTGCAGACCGTCGCACGAGCACGCGGGACGAGGCAACGGCTCGTCACATCGGCATGACTGGACCCTGTTCGATCGCATCGATCATCGCCTCGTTGTCGAGAGTGAGGCGGGCGGTCACCGTACCGAGGCGGCGCGTTCCCAAGGCCGTTCCGCGAAGAACCGCAGGAGGTCGGACCTCTTGAGGCGGAACGCGTCGAACCCGGCCATCGACTGATCGGCCTGCCCGGATTCGCGGAGCAGTTCGCGGAGCCCTCCCAGAGTCCGTTCGGCGTACCACCGGTGCTTCAGGCTCTCGAGGATCCGGTCGTGTTCCGGTAGTTCCAGGGATCGCAGGAACTCCCGGATGTGGATCAGCGGTTCGGACAGCGGACGGAACGGTGCTTCTGCCTCGTGGACCAATGCGACTTCGTCGTCGTCGAAGTCGTCACAACTCGCGTAGCGTTCGTAGACGGCCCCGAAGCCGCGCATGCCCAGGTGCTGCATTTCCGCCGCGCGAATGGCGCCCATCGAACACAATCCCCAGACCGTCCAGCCTGCGTCCAGCGCCTCGCGGATCTCCGCGTGCCCGACCGACGGGTAGGCGTGGAAGATGCCGTCGGCGATGGCGACCTTGCCGGGCCCGGTCGTGCGGACCAGATCGCGCAGGTCGCCCCGCCGGATCGGGGGCCGGACGTCGATGCCGGCCGGCAGTTGCAGGCCGTAGGCGGTGGGTCCTACGTAGAGCGTCAGCATCAGCGGTCTCCCCGGGATTCGGCGAACCGGGCAAGCCGCGGGCCGACCCGGTGCAGAACCGGCCGGAACACTTCCAGGCCGGGCACGATCACCCGGACGACGGCCAGGGGGTCGTCCGGCAGGCTCAGCACCACCCGCAGCGCCTGGGACAGCCCTCGGCCCCGCAAAGCCGCGGTGATCTCGGCGATCACTTCCGCCGGGCCGGCCGCGGTGACCGGTGGGCTCACGATGTCGGAGTACCGGATCGTTCCCGTGGGATCGAGCACCCGGGTGCGGGCCTCGGCGACCGTCGCGCGCTCGACGCCGGGCTCCTGCCGTGCGAAATATCTGTGCCGGTTGACCAGGTCGTCGCGGCCGCCGTGGATGAACGACAGCCGGGACTGCGCCGCCTCGGCCAGCGCCCGGACGGCGGCGATCTCGGTGATCAGGTGCAGCCCGGCGCCGTGGGCGATCGTGATCGGCGCGTCGTCGGACGGCTCCAGCACGAAACCGTCGAAGTAGGGGAAACCGAATTCGGCGGGGGTGTACCGCAGGACCGCCTCCAACCCCGATGCCGCGAAGCGGTCCACCAGCTGCTGCAGGTCGGGACCGCACGAGCCGAGGTCGACCAGCCGGGAGTCGTCACGCACGTAGTTGAACGACCGCACGTCGCGTTCGAGCAGCTCGAACAGCCCGTGCACGGTCGCTTCGGCCACCGAGTTGCCCGAACAGAGCCCGTTGGAACCGGTCCCGAAGACGGCTTGCCCGCCGTCCGGCGGCATCGGGTTGAACACCAGCTCCGCCGGGATCAGCACCGGTTCACCGGTGTCGATGTCGTGTGCGCGGACGCAAGCGATCGGCTCATCGGGGGCGACGGACCGGCCGAGCACCGGGCACAGCTGGACGAATTCGAACCGGGCCGTGGCCTGGGCCTGGATCTCACGCGGGGTCGAGACCACGACTTCGACGTCGTTGTTCTCCGGTTCGGCTCTGGCGAACTCGATCGCCTCCATGTAGGCACCGACGCGGGCTTCTTCCCGGTGCACCCCTTTGCCCGCGTTGACGCACAGCGTCCGGGAATCCGGGCGGATGCCAGCGAAGACGGGCACGCCGATGCAGTCCAGCCAGGTGGTGTCGGTGACCCGGACGATGCCGAGGTGCTCGGCCATCGCCTGTGCTTTCACCAGTGTCTCCGCCAGCGGCGCGATCCGAAGACTGGACGTCATGCGATACATCGGTCCCCCTGGAAATGTTGTCCGGGAACCTGTTTCCGGCGTTCTGGGACGCCGGAAACAGGTCGCTCACCGCCGGGTCACCACCCGATCACGAACTCGGTAGGATCGACCGTATCCGCCTCGTGAAAGGCGTAGAAGCCCGCTCTGGCCGCGTGTTCGTCAGCCAGGACGCGGGTGACGCACTCGGCCACGCCGGAGTCCAGGGCGAAGCCGTTGGACACAGCACTCCTGTCGTTCATGGATTTCCCTCCCTTCGGTTCGTCCGCACTCGGACGGCGAACGCCTGCTACCGCCTGACCGTGCCTTCGCGCAGCCGGTCGATCATCCGGTGCGTGGCGTCCAGCGGGGTCTCGGCCTCGCCGTCCACGGCTGGGGTGATCGCGTTGTTGCGAACGGCGATCTGCTCGTTCCACTCCTCCTGACCGGCGAAGGGGATCGTCTCGCCGGGGACGTAGGCGGGGTACCGGCGGTAGGTGTTCGTCCCGTCGACGGGCTTGCCGCGGACGAGGATCGGGTCGAGGTACAGGCCGTCGCTGAGGATCCGCGTGCTCGCCGGGATGTACCCGATGTCCAGGCCGCAGCGGCGGCGCGGTGAGGTGTTCGGCTCCGAGCAGTGCAGGATGTTCGGGTGGTGGATCTCGACGTCGCCCGGGTTGAGCTCGATGTCGACGATTCCCGCCCGCTCGGACCATTCGCGGACGACGTCCTCCTCGGAGGACGAGAACAGCATGTTCGGCGAGTCCGTCTTCCGCGTCGGCTGGTGCAGGGGCAGGCGATGGCTGCCGGGGATCACGCGCAGGCAGCCGTTCTCCCTCGTGCACTCGTCGACGGCGACCCACACCGTCAGCGCGCGCATCGGGTCGAGCTTCCAGTAGGCACCGTCCTGGTGCCACAGCACCGGCTGCCCGTCGAACGGCGGCTTGCAGATGTAGTGGGCGGTGAAGCAGGCGATGTCCGGGCCGAGGAAGAACTCGGCGATGTCCACCAGCCGGGGATCGGAGACCAGCCGGACCCAGAACGCGTCGTTGCGGATCAGCGGGTGGTGGAAGTGCTCCGGGCGCAGGTCCGGGTAGCGCTCGGTGAGCCACGCGACGTGGGCTTTCGTCTCGTCGAGCAGGTCCGGCGGCACCGCGTTCCGGATGATGCTGAAACCCTGCTCCTCGTATTCCGCTGCCGCTTTCTCCAAAGTGTTCAATCGGTGCCTCCTTGACGTGCGAACTTGGGTTCCTCCCCAGCGCCTCATGCGAGGATGAAGTGCGCCAAGTACTGGTGTCCGGATCGGACGACGTCGGTCAGCCGCCACGGGGTCGGCCCGGCGAGGTCCTCCAGCTCGGGGACCGACAGCGTCAGGTAGTCGAACCACGAGGTCGCCACGACACCGTGGCGCAGGCGGAAACGTTGCTGGCCGGGCAGCCGTCCGCGTTCCCGGTTCCGGTCGAGGTAGGCCCGGTGCCACGGGCTGCGCAGCGAGTACGGGTCGTTGGCGACGCCGAGCAGCCGGCCGCCGGGCGCCGTCACCGCGGCCAGCCGGGTGAGCAGGTCCGGCCCTTTCTCCCGGCTCTCCAGCAGACCGATGTTCTGGCCGCCCAGCAGGATGGTGTCGAAACAGCCCAGCGTGGAGTCGACGTCCTGGACGCCCAGCTCGCGCACCGCCACCCCGCGCTCGCGCGCCACCGCCGCCGCACCGGGCGACGAGCACGTCGTGCCCGCGCTCTTGCAGGTGCAGTGCGTGGCGGCCCGGGCCGCACCCGACGTCGAGCACCCGCCCGGTCGCGCGTTCGGCGGCGACCCGGTCCGGGAGACCCCAGCTGCCGGACGGCGCGAAGTACACCGACAGGTCGTTCACGACGAGCAGTCCGTCGTCGCGTTCGAGGGTTTCGTGCCCCACACCGGGCACGACCGGCCGGTCCCGCCACGCCCGGGTGACCGCGTTGCCGAAAGCGTCCCCGATCGTCAGCTCGGTCAGCAGCGATGTCATCGTTCGACCTCCCATTCGGCGGGCAGGGTCCGGTGCCCGGCCAGCGGCGACGTGAGCAGCACGACCAGCGGGCCGGTCATCACCAGCACGCCGAGCCACAGCGCGGCGGGCAGGGTCCACGCGCTCGCGACGAGACCGCCGAGCAGCGCACCCAGCGGGGTCGCCCCTTGCGTGACCACGCTGTTGGCCGCCGAGACGCGGCCCAGGAACTCGTTCGGCGTCACCCGGGCGCGGATGCCGGCCGCGGCCACGGATCGGCCGACGATGACGAAGCCGATCAGGACCTCCGCCAGCGCGGCCAGCGGGATCGCCGCGGACCGCAGGATCCCGGCCAGGGGTGCGGCCAGCACGGCGACCGGCGCCAACGCCGAAAACACCAGCGTCATCCGGACCTCGCCGAACCTGCGGCGCAGTTTCGGTGCCACCAGTGATGCCACCACCCCGGCGATCGCGCCCGCCGTCGAGAGCAGACCGAAGCCCCACGGCGGGATGCCGATGTCGCGCAGGAGGTACAGCGGGAACTGGGACAGCATGATCCCGGCCCCGAGGTTGATCAGCGCTGCCTGCGTGAGGAACACCCGCAGCAGCGGGTGGCCGAACAGCATCCGGATCCCGGCGGCGATCTCCCGGCGGAAGCTGCGCTGTGCGGGCGGTGCCGGGTTCCGGTCCTGGGGATGGATCCGGCGTACCAGCAGCACGGAGCACAAGTGGCCCAGCGCGGCGAACGTGTAGAGCAGCGGCGCCGCAACAGCTTGGGTCAAGGCGCCCGCCACGCCGGGCGACACCGCCTGGATCGTGTTCTCGGACGTCTGCAGCCGGGCGTTCGCGTCCGCGATGGCGCGTTTCGGCAGCAGGTAAGGCAGCACGCTGGTGTGCGCGACGTCGAAGAACACGCTCGCGACGCTCACCACGAAGGCGACCACGACGAGTTGCGCCACCGACAGCACACCCAGCAGGTAGGCCGCCGGGACACTGCCGAACGCCACGATGTAGGCCAGGTCGGCCGAGATCAGCACCCGGCGCTTGGGCCACCGGTCCACCCACACCCCGGCAGGCAGCCCGAGCAGCAGGTAGCCCGAGCGGGCAGCGACGAACACCAAGCTCATGGCCAGCGGCCCGGCGCCCAGCAGCAGGACCGTCGTGATCGGCAGGGCGAACCCGGCGACCTGGGCCGCCGAGTACCGGAAGCTGTTCGCGGCCCAGAGCCACCGGAACGCCGGGACCCGCACGACCTCGACGTATTCCGGGATCTCGTCCTCGGTGGCTGATTGCACTTCTTCCATCCTTCTTCAGCGGACCGGGATGAACCCGGCAACATCGTCCAGCGACGGCTGGGCGGCGAGGCCGGCCAGGCGGTTCCGGTCGGCTTTGCCGTTGGCGTTGCGGGGCAGCTCCCCTGCGACCGCAATGAAGCGCTCGGGGATCATGTAGTGCGGGACGCGGTCGGCCAGCAGCTGCGGCAACGCCCGCGCGACGTGCTCGGGCGCGTCGACGAACGCGGTGATCACGGTGCTGACCACGGGCTGGGGTGTCGCCACCACCACGCATTCGCGGACTCCGTCGATGGCACGCAGGTGCCGCTCGATTTCGCCGAGCTCGACCCGGAAGCCCCGTGACTTGATCTGCCCGTCGCGCCGGCCGATGAACTCCAGCTCACCGGTCTCGTCGGTCCGGACGTGGTCGCCGGTGGCGTACCACTCGAGGCCGTCTGCGGTACGGACGAAAGCCCGTGCGGTGTCGTCGGGGTCGAGGTAGCCGGCCATCATCGTGGCGCCCCGGACGAGCAGTTCCCCGGGCTTGCCCGGTGCTACGGGACTGTGCCCGGGATCGACGACGAGCACGTGGGTCCCGGGCAGCGGACGGCCGATCGGAACCCCGCCCTCCGGCGGTATTTCCCGCGTTCGCAGTTCGTGGAACGTCGCGACGTTGCTCTCGGTCGGCCCGTACACGTTCAGAAACCGGGCGCGGGGCCACGCGTCGAGCAGGACGTTCATGTCGGCGGGCTGCATCACCTCGCCGCCGAAGACGACCGCTCGGAGCGCGTCGAGCCCGGGCATCAGTTCGCGCCCGCGGCGGGTCAGCCACGCCATCGTCGAGGTCACTGCGTAGAGCACCGTGGCGCCGGCCTCGCGGCAGAACTGCAGGTAGGTCGCGGGAAAAGTGGCCGCGGTCGCCGGGACGAGCGCGACGGCGGCGCCGACCCGTGCGGCGCCGAACAGGTGCAGGGTCGAGGGATCGAAGTGCAGCGGGGCCGAGTTGACGATGACGTCGTCCGCGGTCAGCTCCAGCTCGGCGACGGACCAGTCGACGAACGCCTGCGCGCTGCGGTGGGTGTGCACGACCCCCTTGGGGCGTCCCGTGCTGCCGGAGGTGTGCAGGACGTAGGCCAGGTCCGGCAGCGCCGGCCGCGGCGGGGTGCCGGGGATGGCGAACCACAGTGCGTCCGCCGGTCCGGGGACGCCGGACAGCGGCTGCCAGGCGAGGTCCGTGCCGGCTTCGGCCCACTGGTCGCGTGCCGCGGCGTCGACCACCAGTGCTCGTGGACGGCAAGTGTCAGCGATCAGGCGTGCCCTGGCGATCGGGCCGTCCGGGTCCACCGGCACGTACCCGGCCTTCGCCAGCAGGATGCCGTGCACCACCGCCACCGCGGCAGCGTTCTTCGCGCCGTGCCAGACCACGCAGTCGCCTTCGGCGACCCCGCGGGCGGTCAGCGCCTGCGCGATCGCTTCGGCGGTTGCGGCCAGCTCCGCGTAGCTCAGGCGCGTTGTGCCGTCGAACACGGCGGGCCGGTCGCCGTGGCGGGCCGCGGTCGTCCGGAGGTCGTCTTCCAGCCTGTTCATCAATGCCCTTTGGTGGCCAGGAAGGCGCGGATCGCGGTGATGGTCTCGAAGTTGCGCGGCAGTACCTCGACGTCGCGGATGCGGACGCCGAGGTCCTGCTCCAGGCGCGTGACGACCTTCAGCAGCGACAGCGAGTCGATGATGCGCTCGACGATCAGCGGCAGGTCGTCGGTGAGCTCGGCGCCCGGCGCGACGTCCTGCACCGCGCTTCGCACGATGTCCAGTACGGAGTCTTGCGTTGTCACAGTCCCAGTCCTTCGGCGATGATCTTGATCTGCATGTCGGAAGTTCCCGAGTAGTAACGGCTGGCGATCGCGTCGGCGGCCAGCTGCGCCACGCCGGTCTCGGGCAGCAGCGCGTAGCCACCGTACACATCGGACAGTTCGGCGCAGAAACTGCCGAACTCGCGGCTCACCAGCAGCTTGGTCAACGACGACCGGGGGTGGTCCAGCGTGCCCGCGTCCGCCTGCCTCGCCGTGCCGTACAGGGTTTCCCGCGCGGTGGTCAGGCTCAGGTGCATGCGCACGATCCGGGCGCGGATGGTGTCGTACGAGGAGAGCGGTCCGCCACCCTGCTCCCGGGTCTTGACGTGCTCGACGGCCCGGCGCAGGGCACGGGCCATCAGGCCCAGCACCGGAGCCAGGATGAACGCCCGTTCGATGCGCATGGCGCGCATCAGCACCGCGAACCCGCCGCCGGCACCGCCGAGGCACGCTTCCGCCGGCACGGTGACGTTGTCCAGGTGCAGAGTGCTCAGCTTGGCGTCGGGCAGGGCGGACTTCTCGATGTCCGGGCCGACGGTCAGGCCCGCTGCCGACTTCGGGATCAGGAACGCGCTGAGCGCGCTCAGCGGGCTTCCCTCGCCGGTTCGCGCCAGCACGAGGAAAAGATCAGCGATCGGGCCGTTGGTGACGAACATCTTGGTGCCGTTCAGGGACCACGAGCCGGAGTCCGGCTGCGTCGCCGTGGTCCGCAAAGACAGCAGGTCCGATCCGGCGTCGTACTCGGTGGCCGCAAAGGCACCGACCAGTTCTCCCGACATCGCGGCGCCGAGGTACGCCGTGCGCTGCGCCGCCGTCCCGAACGCCGCCAGCGGATCCTGGCAGGCCCACAGGTGGGCGGACATCGCGAACGGCAGGCCGGACTCCCCGGTCTCCTCGGCGATCGCTTCGATCGCCCGGCAGGTCGCCTCGTAGCCGGCACCGGCGCCGCCGGACCCGGTTTCCACCGGCAGGGAAAAGAGGCCCTGCGCTCCCGCGCTGCGCCAGGCGCCGGGGCGGTCCGCGGCGTGCGCGGCCCAGGTGCGCAACCCCGCCAGCCACGTGGTGTATTCCCGGTCCTCGGTCACGGTCATCGGCGTACGTCCTCGGAGACGGCCCACTTGACCGCGTGGTGGGATTCGACGAGCCCGGTCCGTGTCATCGCGGAGGGCTGGTATCCGGGTGGGGCGAGGGCGATCAGCTCGACCCGGCGTCCCGGGATCTTCGGGTCGTGCAAGAGGGGATGGAACAGCCGCAGCTCGGCGGTGGCCGGGCGGACCACGCGCGGTCCGCTAGCCACCGGCCACCGCCGACATGATCAGGACGCTGCTGCGCGGCGGCACCGTCAGTCCGTCGGCAGGCAGGTCGCGGATGTTGTCCTCGCCCAGGTAGATGCTGACGAACGGCAGGACCTTCCCGGAGCCGTCGACAAGCCGCTTCTCCAGCTGTGGGTGACGGGTGTGGATCTCGGCCAGCACCTCGTCCAGAGTTCCACTGTGGACGGTGAAGTTTCGTTCGTTCGCCGCGAAGCGCGCCAGCGGCGCCGAAAGGGTTACCTGGACGTCGGACATGCGCTGTTCCTTTCGGTCGCGGCGATGGCACGGTGAGCTTCCCAGTGGTGTTTCGCTTTCGCCAGCTGGGTTTCGTAGTCGGCGTCGGAGATGAAGCCGTGGCCGCGGCCGTCACGCAGGACCACTGCCCGGACGTTCGGCTGCCCGTCGAGGGCTGCCACAATCGGCTTCAGGTGCTTCAGCCCGAAGTAGGAGTCCTTCTCCGACAGCATCGCGTGCAGGTACTTGTCGCCGGACCAGTGCTCGAGCACGCTGGTCGTGACCTCGGGCGGGCCCCAGCCGGGCAGCCCGAGGTACGGGACGGCTTCGCGGTGCCACTGCGGCAGGATCACCGGGTCGTTGTGTGGCGAGACGACGAACGCGAGCGCGGGACCCTCGGAACGCACGCAGTACCGGAGTGCGGCGTACCCGCCCGAGGAGAGCCCGTGCCACACGGTGCCGCGCAACCCGAATCGAGCCAGCAGATTCTGCTGCAGCTCGAAGATCCGGGGCCGGAACTCGTCCTCGCCCAGCAGGAACCAGCCACAGCCCGAGTCGGGGGTGACGAAGTGGATCGGGTCGGACAGGAACAGGCACACCGAGTCCTGCCAGCCGCGCCACTGCTTGCGCGCGAACACCGGTGGCACGTGCCGCTCGATCGCGCTGAAGCCGTGGAACAGGACGTGCAGATACGGGTCCGCCGGCTCCTCGGGCTCGTTGACCAGGTACTCGAGCCGGTAGCCCGCCCGGTGGGTGAACCGGTCACGTCGGGTGCTCACATCGACCTCCCCCTCAGCCGAGATAGTGCTTCGTGAAACTTCTGGGCACGATCGCCGGGAACAGCAACACGGCTCGCCGCGGTGGCGGCTGGCTCGCGCGAGTGCTCGGCACGAGCTCGCCGTCGCCCGGTTCGACCACTCTGGGCGCCAGCGTGGCGCCGTACCGGTTGGCCGTGGCTTCGAGCCGCCGGACGACGGATTCGTGCACGGCGTTCTCCGGCCTGGTCGCCTGGTACAGGAACTCGGGCCGGACGGCGTCCAGCAGCGGAGCCGGGATCCGGTCCGGCAGCGTGAGCACGTAGTACCGGGGCCAGTCGGTGAGCAGGCGGCGTTGCAGCCACGACCGGCCGAACGGCCGCAGGCTGGAGAACATCGCGAAGCTCCACTCGAGCTTCGCGCCGGTCAGCACCAGCGCGAAGTTCACGGCGAACAGCCCGCCGACGAGGACGTGCACCAGCGTGCCGGTCCAGTGCGCGCGGTCGGCGGGCGTCCCGAGCGCGATCGCGCACACCGCACCGAACGTCGCACCCTGGAAGAGGTCCTTGGCGAGGAAGCCCGGCGTCCGCTCTCCGGCGGCCGTGCGGCCCAGCAGCACCGCGAGCGCCGCGGACACCGGGATCGCGGCCCACCATCCGCTGCTCGCCGGCGGCACGGCCACCCCACCGGGCCCGGCGGCCGATGCGATCGCCCACAGCACCATGGCCACGGTCGAAAACCCGAAGTTGCCGGAGACGCCGAAGGCCAGGTGCATCGCAATCGCCAGCATCAGGCCCACGCGAGCGAAACCGGGATCGAGCAGGCAAAGGCCGGTGACGAACTCGGCCAGGATCACCAGCACGGGCACCGGTCGCAGCAGCGCCGGTGGCACGCGCAGACCGAGAAGGCCCAAGTAGAAGCGAGTGACGACGCGGCCGGCGCTGCGTGCCGTGAACAGGTATTCCGGGTTGAGCTTGAACAGCGCCGCCGAGAAATAGAGCCCGGCCAGCAGATCCCTCGCGACCACGGCGTGTGCCGACGGTGGGGCGAACACCAGTACGGTAAGGGCCACCACGCCGAGCCAGCAGTGGTTGGCGAGCCGTCGCTGGACCGTACCCAGCCAGCACAGCACGCACGCCAGCGCCACGAGCGGTCCCGCGGAACCCGGGAGTGCGACGACGGCCGCCAGCGCCGCCGGGAGCGCGACGACCTGACCCGTCCAGGTCACCCACGCCGGCGCGCCGACGGCGAAGACCGGCGCGTAGCTGAGGTGCACCCCTGCGAAACCCTGTTCCCACAGCCGGCCGAGCTGATGGGTCAGCAGGCCCGCGACAACCAGCGCGGGCGGTCCGAGTGCGGTCATCCGGCGTCCCCATCAGGCAGCGAGCATTCGGCCGTTGGTGTAGGCCAGCCCGGGGCAGACCACTTTGACCACGTGGAAGAGCTCCGGCCTGGTTGACAGGTCGACCACGAGCGGAGGGCGGCCGGTCGTCGACTCGATCCGGGTCGTGACGTCGGCGAGCTCTTCGTCCCAGCCATCGAACCCCTCCGGGTACTCGTTGCGGACTTCGGCGAGCGGCGTGGTCCCGGACCGGAAGCCCGGGTCCGCGGTCGCGGCGGCGTCCATGGCGAAGTCGGACGGGATGTCGTCCCTCGTCGAGGTGATTTCGGTCAGCCTGCTCTGCACAGCTTCGGTGATTGCCCGCGACAGCGCGACGCACGGATCCGGGTGTGTGCCGGAGCCCGAGCACACTACCGGGAAAAGCGGAGACCAGACCCGGGCGGCGAACGTCGGCAGCGCGAACCGGTTGGGCAGGTGGACGAGCTCGAACTCGGCGCCCGCGGTGCGCAACCGGTCCAGCAGCGCGATCAAGTGGGGGTCGTCGACGGCCGCCGGGTCCAGGTACTGTCCCGCGCTCGTGGTGGTCAGCACGTCTCGTTCGATGGCCTCGCAGAGAGCGTGCAAGCACGCTTCGGCGAAGGTGTTGCCCGAGGCGAGCCCGGTGCTGCTCGTCTGGAAGATCCGCGGCCGCCGGAAGTGCTCGCCGCTGTAGGAGAGCCGGACGACGTCGAGCGGCACCGGCACTGCGGCACCGCCGGCCAGTGAACGGGCGGTGAGCCACTGCACGGGAAGCGCTTCCAGCGCCAGGCCGGTGTCCCGGACGTTCAGGTCGGTGAGGCGGTAGGGCAGGTCCAGCCGGCTTGGCAGCTCGATGAAGGACCGCGGCGCGGGTCGTTCGGCGTGCCACAGTTCGATCGACTCCAGGACCGCGGACAGCTTCGCCAGTAGCGGGGTGGCTCCCTTGCCCTGGGACACCGCGAGCGTTTCGGACTCCGGCCGGATCGCGATGAAGACCGGGATACCGATGTCGTCGAGCCGGGTCACGTCGGCGACCCGGGTGATGCCGTACTCCGGCAGCAGCGGCTCGACGCGGGCCCAGGTGGTCTCGGGGGCCACGGCCCGGCGGGTCCCCGGCAACAGCGTGTCAGACACCGGCCGGCTCCTTCGCGTCGGTGAGGTAGCCGATCACGAGAGGACGCAGAGCGGCTCCGGCTTGTCGCAGCGACGGCAGCCCGCGGCGACCGCATTCGGCAGCGGGCTCCCGTCCCGGCCAGACCTCGGCGAGCAGCCGGGCACACGTCGATTCCGGGATCTGCGTCAAGCTGCGGCCGGGGTACTCGGCCAGGTGACGGCGGGTCGCCGCGAGCCATGCTTCAACGACCGAGCGGTCTTCGGCGGTTTCGCCGGCCAGGAGCAGTTCACGCTGACGCCGGTCGCCGAGGTCCGGGAGCGGGCAGATGACGGCGGTGACCCGGTGCTGCGAGGCGGGATCGGCGAGCCAGTCCCGCGCCTGCGGTCCCAGCGTCGCGCACACGTGTGCCGCGAAGTCGCCCGGCTCGTGGGTGCGGTGCAGGAAGTCCCACCACACCGCGGGAAAATCGGGGTTGAACAGCTGCTGGTACGCCAGCCTGTGGTGGGGCGCCGGACGGTGGTCGTCGGTGGCGAACCGGGACCGCCAGCGACGGTGGTACTCGGTGCGCCAATCGCGGTTGCGTGCCCTGACCGGCTTTTCGCGCGGGAAGTCCCGGGAACCTGCGAGCCCGACCGCGTCGAGTGTGTCGCGGCGTTTCTGGTCGAATGCCGCCGGATCGTCGGCCCAGCGGGCGCGGCACCAGCGGGCGAACCTCTCCGCGCCTGCGCTCTGTGCGACAGCGAGCACCCGGGCGGGGGTCCGCGTCGGGTAGTACACGGCCTCCCAGGCCGCCATCAGGTCGATGGCCACCGAGGACTCGACGACGCCTTCGTCTTCGGCCGCGAGGACCGCGGCGTAAAGATTGACGAGGGGCACGTTCATCCCGGTGCGCGAACCGGTCTCGCCATGGGCAACGGCCACCGCGTCGTCGCCGTCGAACACGCCGTCCCGATACCACCGGTAGACCTGCCCGACGCCGGTCATGCCGCTGCCCGGCAGCTCGGCGGCGCGGAGCGCACCAATGCTCGCGGCGCCCACTACCTGCACGCCGCGGGCCAGAGCGTCGAGAATTTCCTTGTGCCGCAACGCAAGTCGATGGTGATAGGCTCCGTCGACGATGACGACGGTGTCTCCCGCGCCGATGTCCGGCGAAAACAGGTCGCCATGCTTGACCGGCCCGTGCAGAACGGCGTCCGGCCGGTGGTGCAGCAGGAGAGGTTCGGGGCACGACGGCCCGACGTACACGTGAACAGCCCCCATGCCCCGCCCCCCACTACTGCTCAGTTACCCCGAACCCGCCATGCGGGCCCAGCTGTACGAGTCCGGAAAACCGTGCGCTGACGCTCGGACGTCAGTCCTTGACCTCGCTGTCGGTGATCGTCAGCGGGGTGTCGCCGAAGAGGGTCTCGAAGTTGTCCTTCGTGAGTTCCTCGACCGCGCTCGGCGCTTCGTGCATCTCGCGGGTTTCTGCGGGCATGGCTTCTCCCATCGATGACTTACAAGGAAATAGGGTCATTGATAAATATCTTCAATTAGAGCCAGTTCTGAAATAACAGACCCCCTGAAGAGATCCGCCTCGATGACCCCATTCGAAGCGTGATCGATGCCGAAACTACCACAGCCCCCGGTGATCGTCCAGCCAAATCGGCCGACAATCCGAAAGTTGGTAACGACACACTGAATGTCCGATATGACGGATGACGAGACCTGTCTTTAGAGGGCTCTGCTACGCCGAGTGTGCATTTCGCCGGGGTGTTGATCCAACCGGGTGATCATGGGGTTTCGGTCGGCGTGACCGGCGGATGTTTGACGACCATCCACCCGCTGTGTCAGGCTCGATGTCGCGGGGATGCAGGTGAAGCCGTTCGCTTGGGGGGAAATATGGTGGGTTTCGCGGGTATGCTGGCGCCGTTGGATGTGGCAGTTTTCCTGCGGATCCACTGGTCGGGACGCGCATTTGTGCAAATCGTCGAATCATGGGATTTCGATCTTGCGAAAGAAATATCTGAGCCGGTCGATGCGGTCCGGACGCTGGAGGCTTTCGGGCATCCGGTGTCATCGCTGCGAAAGAACGGGTCACGCGCATCGGTGCCCATCGGCCGAGACGCTCCGCGGGCACTCCGCGCCGGATTCGCCTGCTGTCTGCGCCGCGTCGAGCGCGCATTGCCGGCCCTGCCGGCCCTGCTCGGCGACGCATGCCGGTGGCCGGGGCTGCCGCCCGGCTCGGTGACGTCGGAGATCTTCTGCTCGAGCGGTGAAAGCGGCGTCGCCGTTCCCAGCGACTTCGACGTCGACTTCGCGTTCCTGCTTTTCGGGCGGAAGCGCTGGAAGCTTGCGGAGAACACCAGCACGGTCAACCAGACGAGCATGTGTTTCGCAGGCGACCGGACCCGGCCGGATCCGGTGCAGCTCAGCTACGCCGACCACCCGTTCCCACCTGCTCGCGGATGCGGGCCGGCGCGGCTGCGCCGGCGGAATCGCCGGAGAGGGAAGCCGGCGGGAAGAGGCGATCGAGACTTTCACCGCCCTGCTCGCCGGACTCCGGAGCACCCTGCTGAGCGAGGATTCGCGTGCGCCGGCCGAACGGTTGCCGACAGGGGCCGCGGGCACGGATTCATCGCCGACGTGGACTACGAGACCCAGCTGGCGACGGCGATCCGCGACTGGGAGACCTATCGGCACACGTCCCACCCCGACCGACACCCGAAGGAGCACGTCATGTCCGGCGTCAAGGTTCCCCTCTCGTCGGCGCCGCCACGGTTCGCCGCGAACGAGCGGAGCTTCACCGTGCCCAGCGGAACGGCCGCAGAAGTGCCGGAACAGATACACAGCCGGCATCCCGCGCTGAGGCGTCAGCTGCTGGACAGCTCCGGGAAGGTCCTGCCGTTCATCACCATCTTCGTGGACGAGGCCAACATCCGTGACCTGTCCTCGCCGGACGTCGTCGCGGCGCCGAGCGCGACCGTGCTCATCATGTCGGCGGTCGCCGGTGGCTGAGGCTGATGTGTCCCGGCAGGTCCGCCCCGCGACAGCCGGTGACGTCGTGGCCGTGGCGTCGTTCCATCCCGATGGAGATCCGGCGGAGGTCGCGGCCCGGCTCACCAGGCCCGCCGCCGGCACGACGCACTACCTCGTCGAGGCGGTCGGTGAGCCGGTCGCCGCGTTCTCGGTGACCGAACTGGCGCGCATGCGCCCGGGTGCCGCGCGCCGGCTGCTGCTGCACGATATGCGGATCCGCTCGGCGTTTCGAGGAAACGGCGTGATCGAGGACATCTTCGCGTGGCTGGCGCAATCCCTCGGAGCCGGGCGCGAGGTCGAGCTGATCGCGCTGACGCCGATGGACTACACGCCGTCCGCGGCGGCCCCTTTCGGTGAGGAGCAATGGCATCGCGCGTTCAAATGGGCCGTATCGAACCAGCAGGCACGCCCGTGAGCGCGACCGTCGGCAGCGGTGAGTGCACGTCGTGGCTCGATGGCCTGCGCGTGTGGGCGCGCCGGGACGCACACCGGCCGGATGCCTGGCGCGCCGGCGCCGCGCAGGGGGCCGCCGGCCCTGCCGGTGTCCGGCAGATCGGGCGGTGCCGGCGCCGGGCGAGTGGAGACCTCGTCGACGAGTGGACACAGCAGCAGGGGATCGTCGACATCGAGCTGAACCTGGGCGACATCGAATTCCACCGTCCGAACCTCCTGCACTGCTCGGGGCCGAACACGTCGGCCGGGCGGCGGTGCGGACCGGACATCGGCCACATCCCGACCAGCACCACCATCCGCAGCGACGGGCTGTACCTCGACCCGCTGCTGGTGCGTGGCCGGCCGGTCGCCGGGATCAACCCCTACCGCCGCTCTCCGGAGCACACGCCGGGCGAGACGACCCCGTTCGAGGGCTTGGAGAAGTGGAACCCGCACGCGGCCGCCCGCAACAGCACGATCGAGGCCGACGACACCGTCGACGTGGAAACTCCGCTGGGGACCACCAATCGGATGATCGCGCGGCTCCGCGAAGGCACCGTCACGCGTTGAGGAGAGCCATGCTGAGTCTTGAGGAATTCATCACGCCGTTGCCGGTCGAGGAACTCGTCGGCGCCTTCTGGTCTGACCGGTTGTACGCCCGCCCCGACGGGCCCCGCCCGGCCGCGCTGCTCGACGCGGCGCCCGAGCTGGCGTCGGCCGAAGAGGTCCTGAGAGGGTACGACCAGCCGGTACGGGTGAGCCGGAAGGGTGGGCCCTACGGGTCGGCGCCGACCGGCGCCGATGCGGTCCAGGCCTACAGGGCCGGCTTCACCTGCGTCCTTTTGAACATGGAGCGGAGTTTCCCCGGGCTGAAGGATCTCATCGCCGACGCCGCCGGTCTGTTCGGCCTTCCCCCTTCGGCTCTGAGCTGCGAGTCGTTCTGCTCCAGTGCGAGCAGCGGGCTGGCCATGCACAGCGATTTCGACGTCAACTTCGCCCTGCTGCTGCACGGCCGGAAGAAGTGGCGCCTCGCCCCGAACAGGAGCATCGTCAACCAGACGAGCCTCTGCTTCGCCGGCGGAAGCGTCCAGCCCGACCCAAAACAGGTGAAGTACGCGCACGCACCGTTCCCCGACCAGATGCCGGCCGACTGTGTCGATGTCGACGTCGAACCGGGCGGATTTCTGTTCATTCCGCGGGGCTGGTGGCACGAGACGTACTCCACGGGAGACTGCTTGCAGCTGAACCTGACCATCAAGGGGCCGCATTGGGCCGGCGTGTACTCCCGTGCCTTGGAGTCCGTTCTCCTCGAGGACGCGGAATGGCGCAAGTACGCTTACGGGATCGCCTCCGCCGGAGCACCCCGCGAGAAGGCCATCGACGAGCTCGCGGTCTTGCTCGACCGCCTGCGTCGTGATCAGGGTCTGGCCGATCCGCGCGAGCTGGCCGCGAAGATGCTGGATCTGGTCGACGTGGACAAGGTGGAATCGGGTTCGCAGCGAAAGGCGTCGAGGCTCAGTCAGACAGGTCCGCAGAACAGCGTCGTGTAGCAGGTTCTTGGTTCGAGTCCAGGCGAGAAAGTGCCGGCCACCCGGATCAGGTGGGGTGGATGGCGTCCATGGCCTGGTCGAGTAGCTCGCCGAACGGCTGTGGCCCTGTCCGTGCAGTCCATCGAGAAGACCGGCGCCAAGACCCTCCCCCTGCGCATGCAGCAGCGCCGCCGCTCCTGCCCAACAGCGAACCGGAGCTCGCCGAGTACCGCCCCGAACTGATCCGCCGCCTCGACAAACTGCCCCGGAGCACCTTCCACTCGCTGCCCGAACTCGTCGGGCGCCACCGCGACCCCGCCGACCCGTTCACCTTCGCCGGCTTCGACTTCGTCCACGCCCCCGGCGGTCACGCCCCCATGGTCGACTTCCGCGACGACCCGTGGCTGGGCGAAACCCTCCACCTGGCCCGGGAGAACGGCGTCACCATCTCGCTGATCCGCCACGCGCCCATCGCGGTGACCTCCACCCGGCAGCGCGTCGACGCGCAGGGCGCCGCCTACTCGGTGCAGGACAACCCGTTCCTCGCCGCCACCATCTCGACCGTCCCCAAGATCGGCGAGCGCTTCGCGCTGCGGTTCCTCTACCCGCGCGTCCCGGGCAAGAGGACCCGGCTGCCCTACTTCGTCGACGTGGCCATCAAGGAAGCCGGCTTCACCGTCGCGTCTTCCCTCGACATCTCCGCCCCGCAACTGGCTTACGAGCCGTCCGTGCGGCTGCTCACCGGCAACGGCCCGCAGGCCATCGACCGGCAGACCGCCGAACTGCGCAGCATCCTCACCGACGCCCCGGCCGCCCGGTACGCCGGCGGCAAGGAGCTCAGCAAGTAGCCGCCCACCTGCACAACGAACTCGAACAGTCCGGATGGCCCTCGGCGCCGCCGCTGCTCGCGACGTCGGCGTGAGCGTCACGCGTCCAGTGCCGTCATGACGTGCTTGATGCGGGTGTAGTCCTCGAAGCCGTACGCGGAGAGGTCCTTGCCGTAACCGGACCGCTTGAAACCGCCGTGGGGCATCTCGGCGGCCAGCGGGATGTGGGTGTTGATCCACACGCAGCCGAAGTCCAGTTTCTTCGCCATGCGCATCGCGCGTGCGTGGTCCTTGGTCCACACCGACGAGGCAAGGGCGTAGTCGACGCCGTTGGCGTAGTCCAAAGCCTGGGCCTCGTCGCGGAAGGGCTGGACGGTGATGACCGGGCCGAACACCTCGTTCTGGATGATTTCGTCGTCCTGCTCGAGGCCGGAGACCACGGTGGGGGCGTAGAAGTAGCCCTTGTCGCCGACGCGGTGGCCGCCTGCCTCGATCCTGGCGTGGGCGGGCAGCCGCTCGATGAAGCCGGAGACCTGCGTGAGCTGGCCGGCGTTGTTGAGCGGTCCGTACAGCACGTCCGGGTCATCGGGCCGGCCGGTATTCGTGGCGGTGGCGGCCCTCGCCAGCGCCGCCACGAACTCGTCGTGGACCGGTTCTTGGACGAGGACGCGGGTCGCGGCCGTGCAGTCCTGGCCGGCGTTGAAGAAGCCGGCCATCGAGATCCCCTCGACGGCTTGGGCGATGTCGGCGTCGGCGAAGACGACGGCCGGTGCCTTCCCGCCCAGTTCCAGGTGGACCCGCTTGACGTCCTTGGCCGCGGATTCGGCGACTTGCCTGCCGGCTCGGACGGAGCCGGTGATGGAAGCCATCGCCGGGGTGGGGTGCTCGACCATCAGGCGGCCGGTGTCGCGGTCACCGCAGACGACGTTGAAGACGCCCTTGGGCAGGATGGACCCGGCGATCGCCGCCATCAGCAGCGTGGAGGCCGGGGTGGTGTCCGACGGTTTCAGGACCACGGTGTTCCCTGCGGCCAGCGCCGGAGCGAACTTCCAGACCGCCATCATCATCGGGTAGTTCCACGGGGCGACCTGCGCGCAGACCCCGATGGGCTCACGCCGGACGATGGAGGTCATGCCCTCCAGGTACTCACCGGCCGAGCGGCCCTCCAGCAGGCGCGCGGCGCCGGCGAAGAACCGGATCTGGTCCACCATCGGCGGCAGCTCCTCGCTCGCCGTCAGCCCCAGCGGCTTGCCGGTGTTTTCGGACTCGACGGCGACGAGTTCCCCGGCCCTGGCCTCGAAAGCGTCCGCGATCTTCAGCAACAGGCGCTGTCGCTCGGCCGGGGTGGTGTCGCGCCACGCCGGGAACGCGGCCGCGGCCGCGCCCATGGCCGCGTCGACGTCGGCCGGGCCGGACAGCGGCGATGTCGCGTAGGACTCGCCGGTCACCGGGTTGACGATCTCGATGGTCCGCCCGTCGGCGGCGTCCAGGGACTCCCCGCCGACGTAATTTCGCAGTGTGCGCAGAACGGTGGTCACTGGGTCTCCAGTCGGCACATGGGTGGTTCCGTGGTGGCGGCCGCTGCGGCCTGCTCCAGCGGCTTCTCGTCTCGGAAGCGCCGCAGCGACCAGGCGATGGACCCGGTCGAGAAGAATCCGCCGCCGTCCTCCAGCGCACAGTAGACGACGTCCGAGCGGACCACCCGCTGCTCGGTTCCGCCCATCCCCGGGAGCATCTCGAAGATCTCCTCGGTGTTCGGTCGACCGCTGCCGTCCGGCGTGTGCGGGGCCGGGGATGCGACGGGGCCCGTCCGTGCGTCGCAGCGATGGCAGATGAACGCGCGACGGCGGGCATTGGGACAATCAGGTGATTCTGGCACTCGTACTTTTCCGCCGGCTCCTGTTCCGGCAAAGTCGAGCCGTCGCCGAACTCGACTCAGGAGCGCAGCGCGTGCCGTTCAACCCGAACCAGCCCAGAGGGTCCGACGGAAAATGGATCAAGAAAGGCGGTGTTTTCGGCGCGGCCGTCTTGGCGACAGTTGTGGCGGCGGCGGGCGGCGGAGACGTAGTCACTTCGGTCGGCGCCGGGCTGGATGCTGCGACGGCCCGGAGTGCGTCCGATGCGGACACGGCCAACAGCAAAAAAGCCGCACGGAAGGGTAATCGCGCCGAGGCGTGGCGACGGCTGGCGCTCAAGGAGATCAAGAGCGAGATCAAGAAGAACCTGCGCTGCGCCGTCCAGTCGTTCGGCCAGGTTCAGCAGTTCTTCGTGCGTCATCCGTGCGACAAGCTTGACCAGCTGCTGTTCGTCGTGCGGGACAAGAACGGAAACACGATCGCCGGCTCGGTCATGTGGGTGAAAATGCCGTCGGCCGAATCAGCCGCACAGCTCCGCAAGGTGGAAGACACGTACGGATCCGGGGACGTGACTCCGTTCGGAACGCAGGTTATCGAAGCGGGCGGCTTTCGTTTCACCGGAAAGCACTACCGGTCGCGGCTGGACGAGGAGCTGTTCGTCATCGCCGAAACGGATCCGATCAAGGGCCGCCCATCCGACGCGTTCCTCAAGCAGGTCGCCGACGTCGCGGATGTCCTCCCGCCGCCGTGACGACGTGGTGGAGCCCGTCGCACTCGGCGTGATGCCAGCCGCCGACAGCAGGCTCCAAGCACGGCCACGCTGCCTCAGGCGGAGACGGCGACCACGTGCTTGCCCAGCACGCCGCCGCGCTCGAAGGCCTCGTGCGCGGTGACGATGTCGGCCAGCGGGTACACGCGGTGCACCACCGGGCGAAGCGCGCCGGCCGTGACGTGGTCGGCCACCTCGTCCAGCACCGCGGAACCGGGATTGGCGCTGAACGTGCGGATGCGCCGGGAGCCGTGGATGCTCGACGCCGCGATCGCGGCCAGCGCGGGTCCCGACAGGCCGACGGTGACCATCCGGCCGCCCTTGGCCAGCCTGCTGCGGTAGCAGTGCAGCTCGGAGCCGACCGTGTCGACGATGACGTCGAACGGCCCGATCCGGTCCGCGGTGGTGGTGCCGTAGTCGAGGACCTCGTCGGCGCCCAGGTCGCGGAGGGCCGCGGCGTGGCGGTCGCGGGCCAGCGCGGTGACGTGACCACCCATCGCCTGGGCCAGCTGGACCAGCGCGGTGCCCACGCCACCGGCCGCGCCCCGGACCAGGACCCGCTCGCCCGCGGTCAGCCGGACGCTGTCGCGCAGCGCGATCAGCGCCGTGCTGCCCGCGACGACCAGGGACGCCGCTTCGACCGCCGAAACACCCACCGGCGCGGGACTGAGGCGGTCGGCGGAAACCACGACGTACTCGGCTGCCCCGGCGACGGTGTGCCGTTTCCGGGGGTGGACCATGCCCCACACCCGGTCCCCGGCGCGGTAGCTCTCGACGCCGGAGCCGGTCGTGACGACGACCCCGGCGAAGTCCAGGCCGACCCCGATCGGGAACGTCCGGCCCGCCACCATCTTCATCCCCCCGGTGCGGACGATCGTGTCGTGGCCGTTCACGCTGGACGCCTCGACCGCCACCAGGATCTCGCCGGCGCCGGGGGAGGGGGTCTCGGTTTCGGTGACCCGAAGGACGTCCGGTGCCCCGAAGCTCCTGATCTGTGCGGCTTTCATGTCGTGGTTCCTCCCGTGATCGGCTGTGTGCCACCGATCCTGGGGCCCGCTCGCGGAAACACGGTCGTTCGCGTTGTCCTGGGTCTGCCGGACCCACCCTCGCCGCGGGCATACTGGGCCGGTGACCGATGATCCCCGCCGCGCGCTGGCCGAATTCCTGCGGACCCGGCGGACCCGGGTGCGGCCGCAGGACGTCGGCCTGGAGCCGGGCCCGCGGCGGCGCGTCGCCGGGCTGCGCCGGGAGGAGCTGGCCCTGCTGGCCGGGGTGAGCTCGGACTACTACCAGCGCATGGAGCAGGGCCGCGACGTGCGGCCCTCCGACCAGGTCCTCGACGCGATCGCCGGCGCGCTGAACTTTTCCGCCGAGGAGACCCGGCACCTGCACAGCCTCGCGGTCGCCGCGCGCACCCCGGCCCGCCCCGGCCGCCGGTACCCGCCGGAGGAGGTGCCGCCGACCACGCTGCGGCTGCTGCGCGGGACGTCCTCGCCCGCGCTGGTCGTCGGGCGCTTCCTGGACTTGCTGGCCTGGAACCCGCTGGCCGGCGCGCTGCTCGGCGCGTTCACCGAGGCACCCCGGTCCGCGCGGAACCTCCTGGCACTGCTGCTGCACCCGGAAGCCGGCGAGCCGTGCCCGGACCGGGCGGCCACGGTCGCCGAGCTGACCGCGATGCTGCGGGCCGGGGTCGCCGCCGAGCCGGGGCACCCCCGCGCGGTGGAGCTGGTGGGTGAGCTGGCGGTGCGCAGCGCGGAGTTCGCGACGCTGTGGGCCCGCCACGACGTCGAGGACACGACCCGCGGCCGGATGCGCGTCCAGCACCCGGTGGTCGGGGAGCTGGCCCTGGACTGGGACGCCTACCCGATGCCGGGCGCGCCCGGGCCCGTGCTCATCGTCTACACCGCCGAGCCGGGCAGCCCGGACGACGAACGGCTTCAGCTGCTGGCCGGCATGCTCGACGCAGCCGGCCCCTCGGCGGCCACGGGGTCGGCGGTCCGCGCCGGATCCGGATCGTCCGCGGTATCGGAAGCACACCGTTCGCGGGGTGGCTGACGCAGTGCGTTCGGCAGGTGCGTGCACCGGGGGGTGCCGGCGTCGAGCGCTCCTCGGCTGCCGGTAGGACACGCGCTCCTCGGAATTGGCTGGCTGCAAGGCATGCGCTGACCCGCACTGGCCGGGATGACTGACGATCCGGATGCTGGACGACCGCTGCTCGAGCAGCCCCGACCGTCAGTGGCCTGGCCGCGCCGAGGCTTTGTTCGCTGTGGCGCCACAGTCCGCACTCGTACGAACGGGCTGCCTCGGTGGAAGCGTTGCCATTGGATCCTGACGCCGCGCGGCGGCTGCCGGGGTTCTACCAGCGGCTTCCGGAGTGTCAGCGCTTCCTCCAGGCCGCCCGCTTCGGGTACGGACCGGTGTACATAACTTGTGTCCCGCCCGGGACCCCTGCTACGTTAACCACACAGAACGGTATACATAAGACGGGACGACTCATGAGCAGCATCAGCATCATCGGCACCGGGAACATGGCCCGGACCATCGGCGCACTGGCGGTAGCGGGAGGCAACACCGTCGAGATCCTGGGCCGCGATCAGGCGAAAGCCGCTGACCTGGCCAAGGCGCTCGGCGCCACGACGGGGGAGTGGGGCGCCGTCCCGGCCGGGGACATCGTCATCGTGGCCCTGTTGTACAACGGCGTTGTTCCGGTCGTCGCCGACTACGGGGACGCCCTCGCGGGCAAGGTCATCGTCGACATCAGCAACCCCTTCAATTCCGCGGCCGACGGGCTGGCCCACGGCGAGGGCACCTCGATCGCCCAGGAAGCCGCCAAGGCGGCCCCGGCGAGCGCCAGTGTGGTGAAGGCCTTCAACACGATCTTCCGCCACGTCCTGGAGAACGGCCGCCCCGCCGTCTTCATCGCCGGCGACGATGCGCAGGCCAAGGCGGCCGTGGAAACGTTCGTCAAAAGCCTCGGACTGCGCCCGCTGGACGTCGGCGACCTGAAAATGGCGTACTGGCTGGAAGGCGCGGGCGTGGTCACGATGGGCCTCGCGCGCCACGGCGTGGGGAACTGGGACTTCGCTCTCGGTGTCACCGAACTCGCCGGTTGAGCCACCCCGCCCCGATATCGATGTCGGCGGACGATGGTCCGCCGGAAAGGATTCCTCCGATGAAGCTCGGTTTCGCGATTCCCATCGTCGGGCCCGCGGTCAGCACCGCCGCCGATCTGGCCGCGTTCTGCCGCGGGCTCGAAGACCTCGGCTACGACACGCTGTGGGTCGGCGATCGCCTGATCACACCGGTCGAACTGCACAGCACCTATCCGGGCAAGGAGCAGCCGTACCCGCCGCAGATGACCCGGTACCTCGATCCGCTGCTGCTGTGGACCGTGGCCGCGACGGCGACCAGCCGGGTGCGGCTCAACTCCAGCACGCTCAGCACGTTTTACTACGAGCCGGCGCACCTGGCGCGGTTGCTGACCACCCTGGACGTGCTCAGCAACGGCCGCCTCGACATCGGGGTCGGCCTGGGGTGGATGAAGGACGAGTACGACGTCGCCCGCAGCGCGGACTGGCGTCGGCGCGGCAAGGCGCTCGACGATCTGCTGGCGTTCCTGCACGCGTGGTGGACGACCAATCCGGTGTCCTGGGAAAGCGAGTTCTTCACGCTCCCGCCCGTCCACGCCGACCTGCGCCCGGTCCAGCCGGGTGGCCCGCCGATCTGGGTCGGCGGTGCCAGCGAGGCCGCGATGCGCCGGGTCGGCCGCAGCGGCACCGGCTGGCTCGGGTTCGAGGGCCTGCCGGACGAGGTCGCCGCCCAGTTGTGGTCGATCGCCCGCGGTGCGGCGCAGGACGCCGGCCGCGATCCGGACGCGCTGAAGACGGCGATGCGCATCAACCTCGAACCGGACGTGTCGATCGACGCCCTCGCGGGCAACCTCAAGCGCCACGCCGAGTCCGGTGTGGACGAAGCGTTCGTCGATGCCTTCGCCCTGTTCTCCGACCTTGACCGGATGCTCGACTTCGCCGGCCAGGTGATCGAGCGCACCGGCCGGCTCTAGCGGTCCGGGAGGCGCCCGGCACGAGCGGCCGGCGACGGTACATTGACAGGGTACGTACGTGCTGTCTAACGTACCCAGCAGTCGAGTCGCCGTCGCCAGCTCATCGAGGAGCGCCGCCATGCCGCACCTGTACGAGACAGATGTCCGGATTCCGATGCGTGACGGCGTCGGCCTGGCCGCCAACGTGTGGCGCTTGGCCGACGGCGAGGGGCCGGCGCTGCTGGTGCGTCTCCCGTACGGCAAGGACGCGATGGGTACCGGCCACGAGCTCTCGCCTGACATGCTGGCCGTGCTGGAGGCCGGCTACGCGCTGGTCGTGCAGGACTGCCGCGGTACGCACCGCTCGGAAGGCGAGTTCGTTCCCCACCAGACCGACCGGACCGACGGCGAGGACACCCTCGCCTGGATCGCCGCCCAGCCGTGGTCCGACGGCACGGTGGGCATGTACGGGCCGTCCTACCTCGGGATGGTCCAGTGGGAAGCCGGCGCGACCGGCTCTCCCGCGCTGAAGGCGATCGCGCCGTGCGTCACCTCGATCGACAACTACGAGGCGCCTTGGTACTCCGCGGGCGGTGCGCTTTCCCTGAGCCTGGTCACGTGGTGGAACGCCGTGATGTACACGGCCGACGCACAGCGGTCCCTGGCGCTCGGCGAAGGCTCGTCGGCCCAGGTGCAGGAGCTCTTCCAGGCGTTGCTGACCCAGGAGTCCCTCAACGACGTGCTGCCGACGGCCGAGGTCCCGGTCCTCAAGGCGTACGGCAAGTGGTGGGACGACTGGATGGCCCACCCGGCGCACGACGAGTACTGGGACGCGATGGAGCTCACGGCCGAGCTGAAGAACGTCACCGCGCCGGCGCTGAACATCGGCGGCTGGTACGACCTCTACATCGGACAGACCGTGCGCACTTTCACCACCGCGCGCCAAAAGGCCGGCAGTGCGCCGGCCCGTGAGGGACAACGGCTGGTCATCGGTCCGTGGGACCACCTCTCCGCGAGCGGGGTCTACCCCGGCCGCTCCTTCGGCCCGATGGCCGCGCCCCGGCTGATGGGCCTGACCGACCTGCACGTGAAGTTCTTCGACCGCTGGGTCAAGGGCGACACCACCGCGTTGGACGACGTGGCGCCGGTGAAGCTCTTCGTGATGGGCATCGACCAGTGGCGCGACGAGCAGGACTGGCCGCTGCCCGACACGACGTGGACCGGCTTCCACCTCACCAGCGCCGGCCACGCCAACACCGCGGACGGCGACGGCGGGTTGACGACCGAGCCGCCGGCCACGTCCGAGCACGACACCTACCTCTACGACCCGCGCCGCCCGGTCCCCACCGCCGGTGGGGCGTGCCTGCCGATGACGCCGGGGTTCGGCGGCCCGGTCGACCAGCGGACCGTCGCCGGCCGCGAGGACGTCCTGTGTTTCGCCGGTCCCGTGCTGGCGGAGCCGGTCGAGGTCACCGGCCCGGTCAGCCTCAAGCTGTTCGTCTCTTCGTCGGCGGTGGACACCGACTTCACCGCCAAGCTCGTCGACGTCTTCCCCGACGGCAAGGCGATCAACCTCTGCGACGGGATCCTGCGGGCCCGCTACCGCAACGGTCTCGCCACGGAAGAACTGATGGAACCGGGCACGGTGTACGAGATCACCGTCGACATGACGGCCACGGCCAACGTTTTCCTGCTGGGGCACCGGATCCGCGTGGACGTCTCCAGCAGCAACTTCCCCCGCTACGACCGCAACACCAACACCGGCGGCGTCATCGCCCGCGAGACCGAAGCACAGATGGTTCCCGCGATCAACCACATCCACCACGGGCCGGACCACCCGAGCCGGCTCGTCCTGCCGATCATCGACCGCACGGACCAGCGGTGAGCGCCGCCGACCGGGTCGCCGAGCTGACCGCGGAATTCGGCGCACCCGTCCTCGACGTGGCGTGGCTGCTGTGTGACCGGCACCCCGCCGACCGCGTCGCGTTCACCGTCGTCGACGGCGCCGGAGAGGCTTCGACGCTGTCCTACGGAGAGCTGGCCGCGCGCTCACACCGCTACGCGCGGGCGTTGCAAGGGCTCGGCGTCGGTCCCGGCGACCGGGTGGCGACCCTGATGGGCAAGAGCACCGACCTCGTCACGGTCATCCTGGCGATCTGGCGGCTCGGCGCGGTCTACGTCCCGCTGTTCACCGCGTTCGCGCCCCAGGCCATCGCCCTGCGGCTGGCCGGCTCGGGCGCGCGGGTGGTGGTCGTCGACCCGGAACAGCGCCCCAAACTGGATCCGGGCCCGGACCTGCCGGACGACCCCGAGCGCCGTGTCGTCGTCACCGGAACCGGTGCCGGATCACTGGCGGACCTCGTCGCCGCGGCATCGCCGGAGCCGGTGCCCGCCGTCCACACCAGCGGGGACGGGCCGCTGGTGCCCATGTTCACCTCCGGCACCACCGGCAAGCCCAAGGGGGTCATCCACCCCGTCGCCTACATCGCCGGCTGGCAGATCTACCTGGAGTACGCCCTCGGCGTCACCCCGGAGAGCAGCTACTGGTGCGCCGCCGACCCCGGCTGGGCCTACGGGCTGTACGCCGCGATCGTCGCCCCGCTGGCGGCCGGCCTTCCCAGCCTGCTGCTGGCGGGCGGGTTCTCCGTCGAGACGACCTGGCGCACCCTCGTCGCCCACTCGGTCACCGACTTCACCGCCGCGCCGACGGTGTACCGAGGGCTGCGCTCCTCGTCGGTGCCCGTGCCACCGGGGTTGGGCCTGGAGCGGGCGTCCAGCGCGGGGGAGCCGCTGACCCCCGAGGTCAACGACTGGGCGGCCGCCGCGCTCGGTCTCGCCGTGCACGATCACTTCGGCCAGACCGAGGTCGGCATGCCGCTGGCCAACCACCACCATCCCGCCCTCGCCCGCCCCCTCAAACCCGGCTCGATGGGGCGGCCGGTGCCCGGCTGGAGCCTCACCGTCCTGGCCGACGACCGGGACGAGCCCGCCGAGCCGGGCGTGCTCGGCCGGGTCGCGATCGACGTCGCCGGGAGCCCGCTGATGACCTTCGTCGGCTACCAGCTCCCGGGGCAGAGCGACGCCAAGTTCACCGCCGACGGCCGCTGGTACCTCACCGGCGACGCCGGCCGGGTCGACGCCGACGGCGACTTCTTCTTCTCTTCCCGCGACGACGACGTCATCATCATGGCCGGCTACCGCATCGGGCCGTTCGAGATCGAGAGCGTCCTCGCCCAGCACCCCGCCGTCGCCGAGTGCAGTGTCGTCGGCGCCCCCGACGACGTCCGCGGGGAGGTCATCGAGGCCTACGTCGTCCTCCGCGGCGGCAACGAGGCCTCGCCGGAACTGACGACCGAACTCCAGCACTTCGTCAAGACCCGCTACGCCGCCCACGCCTACCCGCGCACGATCCACTTCCTCGACGCGCTGCCCAAGACACCCAGCGGCAAGACCCAGCGCTACCTGCTGCGCCGTCGGCGGGCCGAACTCACCGCGGAGGCGCGGTGACCGGCGTGGAACCCCTGCTCGTCGAGCAGCGCGGCGAGGTCCGGTGGTTGTGGCTCAACCGTCCCGAGCGGCGCAACGCCCTCGACGTCACCCTGATCGAAGCCCTGGACAAGCAGATCACCAGCGCCGAGGCCGATCCCGCCACCGCGGTCGTCGCGGTGGCGGGCAACGGGCCGAGCTTCTGCGCCGGCGGCGACTTCCGCCAGTTCCTGGACCTGCACGACCGGGGCCACAACCCGGCCGGCTTCCTGGCCGAGGTCTCGGCCTGCTTCAGCCGGATCGCGGCCGCCACCAAACCGTGGGTCGCCGTGCTGCACGGCCACGCCGTCGCCGGTGGCCTCGAACTCGCGCTGGTGTGCGATGTCGTGATCGCCGCCGACACCACGCTCATCGGCGACGGTCACCTGGCGCGCCGGCTCCTGCCGGCCGGCGGGTCCAGTGTCCGGCTCCCCGCCGCGGTGGGGCGCGGGTTGTCGCGGTGGTTGCTGCTCACCGGCGAGCTGTTGCCCGCCAACGCTTTCGCCGCCACCGGCTGGATCCGGGCGATCGTGCCCGAAGCCGACCTCGACGCCACGGCCACCCGCCTCTGCCGGCAGCTGGCCGAGCGCGCGAGCCCGGCCCAGCGGCGGCTCAAGACGTTGCTGCACCGCATCGACGGCGTCGAGCCCGAACCCGCCCTGCGCGAGGAACTCGCGACCTTCGCCGACAACTGGACGGCGAGTTCAGTCGCCGAAGCCCTGCGCACTTTCCTCGCTCCCGGAGAAAACCCATGAATCGCTACCACGGACGCGTCGTCGCCATCACCGGTGGCGCGCAGGGCCTCGGGCTCGCCATGGCCACCCGGTTCGCCGCCGAAGGTGCCGCCGTCGCGCTGGCCGACGTCAACGACCGGGTCCTCGCCGACGCCGCCGAGACCATCCCCCACGACGCCGAACTCCGCGCCGACGTGGTGGACGTGACCGACTCCGCCCGGGTCGACGCCTGGATCGCCGAGGTCACCGGCACCCTCGGCCGCCTCGACGTCCTGGTCAACAACGCCGGCATCATCCGCGACAACCGGGTCGAGGACATCACCGACGACGACTGGCACGCCGTGCTCGGCGTGAGCCTCACCGGCGGCTTCCACTGCGCGCGGGCCGCGTTCGGCCCCATGAAGCGCCAGGGCTACGGCCGCATCATCAGCTTCTCCTCGATGTCCTGGCGCGGGAACTTCGGCCAGGCCAACTACGTGGCCGCCAAGGCGGGCATCGTCGGCCTGACCCGCACCCTCGCCCTCGAAGGCGCCCGCCACGGCATCACCGCCAACGCCATCGCCCCCGGCCTGATCGAAACGCCCATGCTCGCCTCCATGAACGGGGCCGCCCGCGACAAGCTCACGGGCAAGGTCCCGATGCGCCACACCGGCCGCCCCGAGGACATCGCCGAGGCCGCGGCCTTCCTCGCGAGCGAAGCCGCCGGCTACGTCACCGGCGTCGTCCTGGACGTCGACGGCGGCCTCTCCATCGGCTCCTCGATCCGGTGACCGGCCGCGCTCAAGCCGGCGGCGCTCAAGCCGGCGGCGCGCTGAGCCCGTGCAGCAGGAGATCGGCCATTTCGGTGTACGCCTGACCCGCGCTCAAGCCGTCGCTCAGGAGCACTCCGGACTGGACCCCTTCGATGGCCAGCGCCACGAGCTGCCCGGCGAAGTTCCCGTCGATCGGCCGCAGCGCCCCCTCCTGGACGCCGTCGGCGATCAGCTCCCGGACGCGCCGGGCGGCGGCCGCGGAATTCGTCCGGTAGATGCCCGCGGTCGACCGGAGCCCGATCATGTCGGCGTAGAACTGGGTCGAACAGCGGCTCATCGCCCGGCCGACCCCCGACAGGTAGGCCGGGATGCGCAGCCGGGGATCGGCCACGTCGGCCACGGCCTGCTCGATCTGTTCGGTCGCCTGCTTGAAGAACCCCTTGGTCAAGGCCACGACGAGCTGCTCCTTGGTGCCGGCCACGCTGTAGAGCGTCGCCTTCGAGCAGTGCAGCCGCTGCGCCAGGTCGTCCATGCTCAGCGCGAGGAAGCCCTCGGCGAGCACCAGCTCTTCCAGATCCGTGAGCAGCTGGGCCCGGCGTTCGGGGTCGACCCGCCGACGCCGCGCCGAACCGTTGCCGGTGTCGCCCATTCCCGTCATCGCAGGCCCCGTCATCACCGGCCCAGTATGACGGTCGGCGAGTTGCTGCCGCAGGGCGTTGGTCAGCGGGGGAGAAGGAGAAGAAGATCCACCGCCACGACGGCGGTGGGGACCGCACCGAGCGCGACGCAGGACAACCCGGCGAGCCAGATCGTCCGGCTACGCGGCCGCCGCGACACCCGGATCGCGGACGCGCCGGCCACGACTGTCCAGCCCGCGGCCACGGCGAACGTCGTGACTGTCGTCCCGGAACCGGCCCAGTCCCGGTCGCCGCGGGCCGAGGCGACGAAGAGGAGCAGCGCGCCGGTGGCCGCGATTCCCAGCGAGACGAGGACGAGACCGAGCGCCGTGACCACGGCTTTGGCCGCGCGAACGCTCCGGGTGCCGTCTTCTCGCACGACCGGCAGGGTACTCCGAGCCGGTGATCCGGCCGGCTCCGGTGCAGCTCAGCGGAGGCTGACCGGCCCGGCGTCGATCGGGGTGCGGAACAGGAAGTACGGGGGACGCCGGTCGTCCTGGCCGCCGCGGTACTTGCCCTGGCGGTGCAGCTGGTTCGCGGTCACGTAGAGGTGGCCGTCGGCCGCGACGGACATCGTGTCCGGCCACAGCAGGCGCGGGTCGTGGACCACCGTTTCCCAGCGGCCGTCCGGGTGGCGGCGGTGGATCGCGTTGTGCTCGCCGTCGGTGACGTACAGGCGGCCCTGGTCGTCGGTTTCCATGCCGTCGCCGACGCCGCCCTTGTCGCCTTCGTCGATGAGGGTCGCGGCGACCGCGTCGTCGTCGGCGTCGCGGTTGATCAGGGCGTCGGTGGAGACGCTCCACCAGCGTCGTGAGGCGAGGCAGCAGTAGTACAGGCGCGCGCCGTCGGCGCCGATGGCGATGCCGTCCGCGCCCATCGCGACCGGGCTGGTCGAGCCGTCTCCGTCCCGTTCGACGAAGTCGCGCCCTTCGACGACCATGCGCAGGCCGGGCGCGACCTCGGCCTTGGTGCTGGGGTGGTCGTGCAGCCGCCGCCAGGATTCGCCCGTGGTCAGGTCGACGACGATGATGCCGTTGGGGCCCTGGTCGGCGGAGTCGGTGATGAACGCGACCCCGCGGCCGAGATCGAAGCGGACGTCGTTGAGGTAGGTGGTGGGCAGGGCGACGTCTTCGGGGAAGAGGATGGTGCCGGTGACTTCGTCGCGGTCGAGGTCGACGCAGACCAGCTTGGGGCCGCCGTGGGCGGTGGGCCGGAACAGCGGGCTGCCGGTGTCGAGGATCCAGAGCCGGTCGGCCGGGTCGACGACGATGCTCTGCACCGAAACGAGCGCGTCCGGGTCGGTCCGGCTCTTGCTGTCGTTGACCGCCTGGCTGGGGTAGGGGACGAGTTCGCCGTCGCGGATTTCGGCGGCGGTGAAGCGGACGTCGTCACCCCACTTCGGGAAGTTGACGAAGACGCGGCCCCGGCGCGAAACGCTCACTCCCGTCGGCATCGCGCCGGAGAATTCGTGCACCACTTCGAGGTCGCCCAGCGGCCGGTCGGTTTCGGGCACGGCGATCACACCGTGCCGACGAGGTGCTCGCGCAGCTGACGGCACGCGTCTTCGCAGCTGCGGCAGGCTTCGGCGCAGAGAGCGCAGTGCCGGTGGTGGTCCGCGTGCTGTTCGCACTCTTCGGCGCACACCCGGCACGCCTCGGCGCACGCCCGCAGCAGCGCGTCCAGGACGGCGAGGACGCCGGCGCGGCGGGACAGCACCCGGGCCGTCGTGGCGCAGAGGTCCGCGCAGTCGAGGTCGGTGCGGATGCAGTGCGCCAGTTCGGCGACGGCCGGTTCCGACAGGCAGGCGTCGGCGCAGACGGTGCAGGCGCGGGCGCAGGCGAGGCATTCGTCGATGCAGTTCGCGATCGCGGCGGGGTCGAGGCCGCCGAGGCTGTCGGGGTGGCTTTCGATCAGGGGCAGCGTCATGGGTCTTCCTCCGTCGGGGCGGCGTAGGGGGTGACCGCCTCGGCGTACCCGGTCGGTGCTCGGTCAACCACCGGGCGGGCGCGCCCCCGGCGGGTGTTCAGGCGGCGGAACGTCGTGACTCGGCCTGCCGGTGGCGGGATCGTCCGGTGCCTCGAGCGCGGCGGCGCGGATCCGGTCGGCGACGGCGGCCGACCGGTGGCCTTCGGCTTTCTCGAGGTGGACAGCCGCGCCGGGACCGCCGGGCAGCGCGGCTCGCTCGTGTTGCCCCGCGGCGCGGTCGTGGGCCAGCGCGGACCGGAGCAAAGCGGCGCGCACCCGGACCCGGGCCGCGCGCGCACGCTCCCGGGCCTGTTCCGGCGCGGGGTACGAGTCTGCCGCTCCCCGGTCGTGTCCAAGGCTTCCGGCACCGGCTCTCCGCCGGGCGAGAGCGCGGTGCCAGTCGTGCGCGACGGCCGCGCGCTCACCGGCGCGCCGGGCGGCCTCGGCCGCGGCTGCGGCGGGATGGTCCGCAGCGTCCATCGGGCGATTGTCCCACGTCCGGTGCGGTCCCCGCCGCGTCCGCGGGCTCTCCCCGTTTCACATCGGCGCCTGGGGGTAAGCCGAACGATCTCCCCGAGAGGCGGCCCCATGGCGACGACCGAGAGCACCGGCACGGAGTGCACCATCGAGGTGCGGATCGACGGCACCGAGCACCGGCTGGCGGTGGATCCGCGCCGCACCCTGCTCGACCTGATCCGTGACCAGCTGGGCGCGACGGGCGCGAAGAAGGGCTGTGACCACGGCCAGTGCGGCGCGTGCACGGTGCTGGTCGGCGGCCGCCGCGTGCTGGCCTGCCTGACCCTGGCGGTGACCTGCGACGGTGCGGACGTCACGACCGCGTCCGGGCTGGCCGACGGCGGCGAACTGCACCCGATCCAGCAGGCTTTCCTCGCCAACGACGCGTTCCAGTGCGGGTACTGCACGCCGGGGCAGATCTGCTCGGCGGCCGGGCTGCTGGCCGAGTTCGCCGACGGCGCCCCGAGCCACGTCACCTCGCCGGTCAGCGGCACCCCCCGGTGGTCCGACGAGGAGATCGCCGAACGGATGAGCGGCAACCTCTGCCGCTGCGGGGCCTACGCCGGGATCGTCGCCGCCGTCCGGGAGTCGCGATGAAGACCTTCACCTTCGCCAAGCCCGCCACGGTGGCCGAAGCCGTCCGGGCCGTGGCCGCGGAGCCGGACGCGGTGTTCCTGGGCGGGGGCACCAACCTCGTCGACCACCTCAAGCTGGGGGTGGCCCGGCCGGACCGGGTCGTCGACGTCACCGGTGTGACGTCCGAGGAGATCCGCGAGGACGACGACGGCAGCCTGTTCGTCGGCGCCGGGGTCCGCAACAGCGACCTGGCGGCGCACACGGCGGTCCGCGAACGCTTCCCCGTCCTGGCCGAAGCGCTGCTGTCCGGCGCGTCGGCGCAGCTGCGCAACATGGCCACGACGGGCGGGAACCCGTTGCAGCGCACCCGGTGCCTGTACTTCCAGGACGTCACGACGCCGTGCAACAAGCGCGAGCCCGGCTCCGGGTGCTCCGCGATCGGCGGGGCCACCCGCCAGCACGCGATCCTCGGCGCGTCCGAGGCGTGCGTGGCCACCCACCCGTCCGACCTGGCGGTCGCGCTGACGGCCCTGGACGCCCGGGTGCACGTCGCCGGGCCCGCAGGCGAGCGGGAAATCGCGTTCGGGGACCTGCACCGGCTGCCCGGCGACCACCCCGAAGCCGACACGGTGCTCGAGCACGGCGAGCTGATCACCGGCTTCACCCTGCCCGCCGTGGCGTGGTCGCGGCGGTCGGCCTACCGCAAGGTCCGGGACCGGGCGTCGTACGCGTTCGCGCTCGTCTCGGTGGCCGCCGGGGTGTCGCTGGTGGACGGGAGGATCGACGACGTCCGCGTCGCGTTCGGCGGCGTGGCCCACAAACCCTGGCGGGCCACCGAAGCGGAAGCTGTGCTGCGCGGCGCCCGGCCGGGCGAAGACGTGTTCCGGGCCGCCGCGGACGCCGAGCTGGCCGGCGCCCGCGCGCTCGAGGGCGTCGACGGCGGGAACGCCTTCAAGATCCCGCTCACCCGCCGCACCCTCGCCGCGGTACTGCGCGAGCTGACGACCGAGGAGCCGAACCGATGACCGAGCTGCTCGAACCCCACGCCATCGGGACCGCGACCACCCGGCGCGACGGCCCGGCCAAGGTCACCGGGACCGCGCCGTACGCCTTCGAGGCCCCGGCCGACCGGCCGCTCTACGGCCACCCGGTGCAGGCCACGATCGGCCGCGGCCGCTGCGTCCGGATCGCCACCGTGTCCGCCGAAGCCGTCGACGGCGTCGTCAAGGTGATCACCCCGTTCACCGCCGAGCGGCTGGCCGGCACGGACGACGCCGAGCTGGCCGTGCTGCAGGATCGCGAGGTGCCCTTCCGCGGCCACGTGGTCGCGCTGGTGCTGGCCGAAACGCCGGAGGCCGCGCGTCACGCCGCGGAGCTGGTGACGGTCGAGTACGAGGCCGAGCCGCACGACGTCGAACTCGGCGCCGATCGTTCCGACCTGTACGCGCCGGACTCGGTGAACCCGGACTTCCCGACCGACACCGCGCAAGGGGACGCCGACGCCGAGCTCGCCAGGGCGGAGGTGACCATCGACGAGACGTACACGACGGCGATGCAGCACAACAACCCGCTGGAGCCGCACGCGACGACCGCGTTGTGGGACGGCGGGGTGCTCGACCTCTGGGACTCCACGCAGGGAGTCCACCCGGTGCGGTCCACCCTCGCCGACGTCTTCGGGCTGCCCGAGGACAAGATCCGGATCCGCTGCCCCTACGTCGGCGGCGGGTTCGGTTCGAAGGGCACGGCGCACGCGAACGTCGTCCTCGCCGCCATGGCCGCCCGCGCGGTGCCGGGCCGCGCGGTCAAGCTGGCGCTGACCAGGCCGCAGATGTTCGCCCTCGCCGGTTACCGCACGCCCACCATCCAGCACGTCCGGCTCGGCGCGGACCGCGAAGGGCGCCTGCGTGCGCTGCGGGTCGACGTCGTCGAGCAGACGTCGCGGATCAAGGAGTTCGCCGAGCAGACCGGGGTGCCCGCGCGGATGATGTACGCGGTGCCGAACCGGGCCACCAGTCACCGGCTCGCCGCGCTGGACGTGCCGGTGCCGTCGTGGATGCGGGCGCCGGGGGAGTGCCCGGGGATGTTCGGCCCGGAGGTCGCGATGGATGAGCTCGCCGTGGCCCTCGGCCTCGACCCGATCGACCTGCGGGTGCGCAACGAACCCGACCGCGACCCGGAGACCGGACGGCCGTTCTCCAGCCGGAACCTCGTAGCCTGCCTGCGCACCGGGGCCGAGCGCTTCGGCTGGGCCGGGCGGGACCCGCGGCCCGGGGTCCGCCGGGACGGCCGGTGGCTGACCGGGACCGGGGTCGCGGCTTCGGTGTACCCGGCGAACCGGTCACCCGGGTCCACGGCGCTGATCCGGTTCGAAGGCGGCCGGTACGTCGTGGAGATCGGCGCGGCCGACCTCGGGACCGGCGCCTGGACGATCCTGCCGCAGATCGCGGCCGACGCGCTCGGCGTGCCCGCGTCGGCCGTCGAGGCCCGCATCGGCGACACCGGCTACCCGAACGCGACGGTGGCCGGTGGCTCGTCCGGCACGGCTTCGTGGGGAACGGCGGTGGTCGCGGCCGCGCTGGCGTTCCGCGACAAGTTCGGCAGCGACCCGGCCGAGGGCGCCGAAGCCACCGCGGACACCCCGGAGAACCCGGCCGAGGAGCAGTACTCGATGTACGCGTTCGGTGCGCAGTTCGCCGAGGTGCGGGTCGACGCCGACACCGGCGAGATCCGCGTCCCGCGGCTGTACGGCACGTTCGCGGCCGGCCGGATCGTCAACCCGGTGACCGCCCGCTCGCAGTTCCTCGGCGGGATGACGATGGGACTTTCCATGGCGCTCTTCGAAAACAGCGTGCTGGACCCGCGCACCGGGCACGTGGTCAACCACGACCTGGCCGAGTACCACATCGCGACCAACGCCGACGTCGGCGACCTGCGCGCGGACTGGCTCGACGAGCACGACCCGCACGTGAATCCCATGGGTACCAAGGGCATCGGGGAGATCGGCATCGTCGGCACCGCCGCGGCGGTGGCGAACGCGGTGTACCACGCGACCGGCGTCCGGGTGCGGAAGCTGCCGATCACCTTGGACGCGCTCCTGCCCGAGCTCCCCTGAGCCTGGTGGTTACGCCGGTCCGGTGAGCCGGCTCACATCCGGTCACAGCGGTGCCGGGCCTGGTGTCTTGAGGCCGAACACATCGGAACCTGAGGAGACACCATGAGTGGGAACACGCACGTGGTCGTGATCGGCGGCGGATACGCGGGTGTGCTGGCCGCGAACCGGCTGACGCTGCGCGACGACGTGACGGTGACGCTGGTCAACCCGCGCCCGGACTTCGTCCACCGGGTTCGCCTGCACCAGCTGGCGAGCGGGACGGGCGACGCGGTCGTGGCCTACCGGGACATCCTGGCCGAGGGCGTCCGGCTGGTGGCCGGCACCGCGACCCGGATCGACGCGGCGGAGCGGAGCGTGACACTGGCGGCCGGCGACCCGCTGGACTACGACTACCTCGTCTACGCCGTGGGCAGTGGCAGCGCCGAACCGGGTGTGCCGGGAGCGGCGGAATTCGCCTACCCGATCGCCACCCTGGAGCAGGCCCAGCGGCTGCGCCCGGTCCTCGACGCGGCGCCCGCGACGGCCCCGGTGACGGTGGTCGGCGCCGGGCCCACCGGCATCGAGACCGCGGCCGAGCTGGCGGAGCAGGGCCGCCGGGTGACCCTGGTCTGCGGTGGCGTGCTCGGCCCGTACCTGCACGCCCGGGGCCGGCGCACGGTGGCGAAGCGGCTGGCCGAGCTGGGGGTGACGGTCATCGACGGCTCCGACGCGAAGGTCACGGCGGTGACCCGCGACGCCGTGCGGCTCGCCGGCGGCCGTGAGCTGCCGAGCGAGGTCACCATCTGGACCGTCGGCTTCGGCGTTCCGGACCTCGCGGCCCGCAGCGGACTGAGCACCGACGCCGTGGGCCGCCTGCTCACGGACGAGACGCTGACGAGCGTGGACGACGCGCGCATCCTCGCGGCCGGGGACTCGGCGGCCCCGTCCGGCCTGCCGCTGCGGATGAGCTGCCTGAACGCGCTGCCGCTGGCCGCGCGGGCCGCCGACACCGTGCTGAGCAGGCTCGCGGGCGAGCAGCCGGAAAACCTTCGCCAGTCGGCCTACGCCCAGTGCATCAGCCTGGGCCGGAGCGCGGGCATCTACCAGTTCGCCAGCCGGTCCGACGTCGCCGGGTGGCTGCACATCGGCGGTGGCCTGGGTGCCCGGATCAAGGAATTCGTCTGCCAGGGCATTCCCGGGCACCTGGCCGACGAGGCGCACAAGCCCGGTTCGTTCCGCCTGCACCGCCTTCCGGGCGGCGCCGCCAAGCGCCGGCAGCTGCTGCGCGCCGCCCGCGCCGAGGCCCCGGCCGTCGCCGCCCGGGTCGCCTGACGCCGGGCCCGGAAAAAGTTCGGGCGGAGTTGTCGGATCCGGGCCGCCTCGTTCGTGGCCAGGGTGAGCGGCCGCCCACGAGGGGCGGTCGCGACCACCGGAGAGGCAGACCGATGTCGCACCCCCAGGCCAAGGTCCACGGCATGTTCGAGCTCCTCGAGCCGATCGCCACCGTCACCTTCTCCGAGGTGCCGGACGAGGCGTTCCTGGCCCTCGGCATGCGCAACTACTGGGACGGGTACTTCGCGGGCCGGGCCGCACCCCTGGGGCTCGTCCCGGCCGAGGTGGTGCACGCGGTGTTCTACAACTTCGCCGACGGCGAGGTGGCGCGCCACATCCCGTGGGTCTGGGGCAAGGTCACCCCCGAGGAGGCGATCGCCGTGCGCGAGCGGGGCAGTGCCGCCGCGCTGCGGCAGTTCATCGGGGAGCTCGCCGATTCCCCCGCTCTGGTGCGGGCCGCCGACCTCGCCACCCGGGCGGCGGTCAGCGCGCCGATCGAGGGCCGGGCGCTGTACGCGGGGCTCCGGGCGCTCGCCGTCCCCGAGGAGCCGGTGGCCCGGCTCTGGCACGCGGCGACGCTGCTGCGTGAGCACCGCGGGGACGGCCACAACGCCGTCCTCGTCGCCCACGGCATCGGCGGCACCGAGGCCCACGTCCTCGTCGCGCTCTCCCTCGGCATGCGGGCGGCGGAGTTCGGCCGGATCCACCACCTGCCGGAGGCGCGGCTGGCCGCGGTCGTCGACGGGCTGCGCGGCCGCGGCCTCGTCGACGCCGACGGTGGGTTCACCGACGCCGGCCGGGAGCTCAAAGAGCGGATCGAGGCCCGCACCGACGACCTGGCGGCGCCGGCGTACGCCGTGCTCGACGCGGACGAACTCGACGAGCTGATGGCGGGGCTGGGGCCGATCGCCGCCGCGGTACAGGCCGCCGGCGGCTGAGGTGCCGGCTCACGATCGGAGGTGGAGGGGGTGGGCGGTCCGCGACCAGGCTTGCTGTTGAACCGGTATCGCGAACCTGGGCCGCCGGCAGCGGACCGGGGCCCTGCTGTCTGCGACTTGGCTGCAGTCTGCTGGCTGGGAGGGGCAGGCGACCAGAGCAGGAAGCCGGCAAGGCGGGGAAGTCATTCTTTCGGGTGAATCTGCTTCTCGTCGGGGGACAGGTCAGCCGGTGGGCAGGTCGATCTCGGTGTGGCGATCGGCGAGGACCGTGGCGAGCTGGGCCAGCTTGACGTTGAGGTCCTGGGACGTCCGCCGCAGGACGTCGAAGGCGGCGTCCGCGGAGATGCCGCGCCGCGCCATGATGATGCCCTTGGCCTGGCCGATCACGTCGCGGCTGTCGATGGCCTTGCGCAGGTGCGCGGCCTGCAGGTCCGCTCGCGTGACGGCGTCGGTGGCGGCCAGGGCGAGGGAAGCGTGGGTCGCCAGCAGGAGCAGCACGTCGCGGTCGGCGGCGTCCAGCCCGTGCCGGGACCGCGAGTACACGTTGAGGGCGCCGCTGGACTCGCCGCTGGGCGGCCCGCTGATGAGGGCGGTGGAGAGGACCGAGCCCATGCCGAGGTGCGTGGCGGCCGGCGCCCATCGGGGCCAGCGCGGCTCGGCCGTGAGGTCCGGGGCGATCGCCACCGCCGGGCCGCCGGGGTCGGCCGCTTCGACGCAGGGGCCTTCCCGGAACCGGTACTGCAGCCGGTCGAGTTCGATGGCGACCTCGTGGGTCTCCTCGGGGGTGTGGAAGCGGCCCTCGGCGTCGAGCAGGGTGAAGCTGGCGAGGTCGGCGGACGGGACCATCACCGTCGTGGCTTCGAGCACGCGCCGCAGGACCTCGTCGACCGTGGGGGCGGCGAGCAGGTTGCTCGCCAGCTGGGCGAACTGCCGGGCCAGGGGCCCGTGGTCGAGCCGGTGGGGCCGGATGTCCGCGACGAAACCTTCTCTTTCGCGCTGCCAGTCCTGCTCGCTGCTCATGCCGTTCTCCCTGAAGTGGCTGCGGGAAGACGGCTGCCTGCTCAACCATCGCGACGACCCACGGTAACCCGCCGGACCGGCCGGACGCCATGAGCACGGCCGCACCGCCGTCCGGCCGCTGCCCGCGCGACCGCAAGGACGGTGACCGGGTGACGACGGCGGCCTGCTGAGATGACCGTCGTTGCCCGACACCGCCCCGACGGTGTGGGGTGATCATCCCGGCAGGCCGCCGGCTGTCCCCGAGACCCCGTCCCGAGTACAGGCAACCTACCCAGCCGCACGGGTGGTCAATCACCGGGCACGTGGCCGGGTGCCCGCCGCGGGGATGGCGGCGGCGGGCACCCGGTCCGGCGCTCGGGTCAGGCGTTGCAGGTCTTGTTGCGGTTGATGCAGTTGACGACCTGGTTCATGATGCTCTGGGACATCACGTTGGCGAAATCGTCGTGGTCGGACAGCGGGTTGTGCTTTTCGGTCGGGAACGAGTCCACTTTGTACTGCTTCTTGACCTGGATGTCGTGCGGGATGTCGTAGACGAGCGTGGTCCGCAGCTCCGGCACCGCCTTGAACCCGGCGGCGCAGCGCCCGGCCTTGTCCGGGAACACGATGTGCGTGCGGTGGTTGGCGCTGTCGGTGTTCTGGCCGTCCCAGCAGCTCGGGAAGTCGTGGATCCGCTCCACCTTGCTGCCTTCGGGGCAGATCGGGTACTTGTCGGTCAGCCGGTTCTCGAAGCCGGTGCAGGTCCACGCGGCCCGGGTGTTCTTGGTGCCGTTGATCGACGGCTTCGCGTCGCCGCTGAGCGCGCGCAGGAACTTCGGCATCGCGACCACCGTGCCGGTCGGGCTGCCGCGGAAGGTGATGCCCACCTTCGCCGGGCGCTGGATCTGGCCGTCGTTCTCGGGCAGCTCGTTGTTCGCGTCCGGGCCGGGCAGCGGCGGTGCCGCCGTCGCCCCGCCGTTGTTCCCGTTGTTGCCGCCGTTGTTGCCGGCCTGGCCGAGGCTGCAGGGAGCCAGCGAGCCGAGGCCCTGCGGTTTGGCGGCGGTGCGGCCGATGGCGATGGCCATCCGGTCGATGGTGGCGACGCGCTTGTCCTTGAGCGGGCCGAGGATGGCGTTCTGGACGAAGTTGGGGCCGCCCTGGCCCTGGGTGCTGACGAGCCGCTGGTTCGCTTCCTGGATCTGCGTGTTCAGCAGCTGCAGGTTGCGGTCCACTTCGGCCTTGGCGGAGGCGGGGACGGCGGGGAGCTTGCTCGCGACGTCCGGGCAGGTGATCTGCTGCACCGCGCCGCCGGGGGCGCCGCCGCCGTTGCTCGCGGCGTTGCCGCCGCTGCCGGCCTGCTCCCGCAACGTGCAGGGGGCGAGGACGCCGAGGCCCTGGGGTTTGGCGGCGGTGCGGCCGATGGCGATGGCCATCCGGTCGATGGTGGCGACGCGCTTGTCCTTGAGCGGGCCGAGGATGGCGTTCTGGACGAAGTTGGGGCCGCCCTGGCCCTGGGTGCTGACCAGCCGCTTGTTCGCTTCGTCGATCTGCGTGTCGAGCAGGTCCAGGTTGCGGTTCACCTCGGCCATCGCCGAGTCGGGGACGTCGGGCAGCCGGCTGGCGACGTCCGGGCAGGTGATCTGCTGGCTGGCGGCGTCCTGGGCGGCCTGGTCGCGGTCGCCGTCCGGGGACTTCGCCGGCGGGTTCTTCTCGTCGTCACCGGTGTCGATGCGCACCACCGGCCAGAAGTAGGCGGATTTGTCGCCGTTCTTGCACGTGGTCCCGGCGGCGTCGAGGCTCTTGTTGTTCGAGTCCGCGTTGGACGAGAGGTTGCCGACGTAGTCGTGCAGGTGCTGGGCGCCGTTGTGGATCCCGGGCTGGGCGACGAAGTTGTCGGGGTTGAAGTGCTGGTTCTCGTTGCGGCCGCAGTCCACGGTGAAGGTGCCGGTGGATGCGCCGCGGGCGTTCGCGGGGGCGGTGTTGTTCGGGGCGACCTTGAGGATGTCGATGTAGAGCGCCGGGTCGGCCTCGTCGGCGCTGGCCTGGCCGGGCTCGCCGAACGTCGTGGCCACCACGATCCCGCCGGCGGCGACGGCGAGCGCGATGGCACCGGTGGCGATCTTGGTGCGTCGGGAGATGCGGTGCTTTCCCGTGTTTCCGGGCATGAGGTGACTCCGTGGGGTTCAGGAAGGGGAATCCGGGGAATCCACTGGCCCGACACCAGTGGAGAGGTTATCTGTTAGCGATAACAATGCCCGTGTTGTGAAGCTGTGACCGATTCTTTCAAGCGGTCAATTCGGTGGGGCACGGCCGTAATCGTGACCTGCGGAAGCCGTGTTGTCCAGCGTTTTGTGACCGGGCGAAAGACTTCGGAAATGTGGTGAACCGAAATGAACCGGGGTCCGTGTACCCAGGTGAGGCGTGGAGTGTGGCCCGGGCGGACCGTCAGCTGTCCAGCGCGGTCAGGCTCGGGGTTTCGCCTGGTCCGACGGGGAAGTAGGCGAGGAACGTGACCCCGTCTTCCAGGGCGTCGAACCGGTCGATCCTGGTCCGTTCCGGCTCGTGGAAGATGTCGCCGGGGGTGAGGACGGATTCCTGTTCACCTTCGATCCGGTAGACGGCGGAGCCCGTTTCGATGCTGCCGAACACCGGTCCGTTGTGGACGTGCAGGCCGGCGCTTTCGTGCGGCGCGATGGTGATGCGGCGGACCTCGACGTGGCCGATCACGCGAGGTGCCGGGAGGTGCTGGTCCAGCAGGACCGTGCGGGTGACGGCCGGGACGGCGGCGGGTTCGCCCTCGCCCGCCGGTTCGCCGAGTTCGGTCGGGGTGCCGTCGGCGGGGAGTTCCTCGATCGCCAGGTGGGTCAGCGACGTGGTGTCGGTGGCGCCGTGCCAGTGCCACTCGCCGGCGGCGACGCGGACCGTGTCGCCCGGCCTGATCAGCTGGGCGGGGCCACCCCGGCGCTGGACGTAGCCGGTGCCTTCGGTGACGACGAGGACCTGGCCGAGCGGGTGCCGGTGCCAGCGGGTCCGGGCGCCGGGGGCGAACTGCACGCGGTCGACCCGGGTGCGGGACGGGCCTTCGGGGACGGCGAGCGAGGTGACCCACGCGCTGCCGGTGACGGCTTCGGCGGGGATGGCGGTGCTGGTGGACGGAACGCGGCGGACCTGCACTTCGGTTCTCCCGGGGTTCAGCGGCGGTGGGCGGCGAGCAGCGCGAGCAGGCCGGAGACGGCTTGGTCGAACGGCTCCGGGGTGTTCGCGGCGCGGGCCAGCACGTAACCGCCCTGCAGGACGGCGACGATCGTGGCGGCCAGCGCGGCGGTGTCCAGCTCGGCGGCCAGTTCGCCCGCGACGCGGCCTTCGTCGAGGACCGCGGCCAGCCGGGCGCGCACCCGGGTGAGTGTCTCGTCCACCGGCGCGCGCAGCACCGGGTCGGCCACGATGTCGGGGTCCTGGGTCAGCCTGCCGATGGGGCAGCCCTTCAGCACTTCGCGTTCGCGCCGCAGGTAGGCGGTGACGCGGTCGACGGCGGTGCCGGACGTGCCGAGCTGCGCGTCGGCGGCGTCCAGCAGTTCCTCGGCGCTGCGCTGCACGGCGGCCAGCGCCAGCTCCTTCTTGCCGGCGAAGTGGTGGTACATGCTGCCCTGGCCGGCGCCCGCCCGCTGCTGGATGGCCTTGGGGCTCGTGCCGACGTAGCCCCGCTCCCACAGCAGCTCGCGGGCGCTGTCGACGAGCTGGTCCCTGGTTCCCATGGGGCTCGACTGTACATACTAGTAGGTACAGAATCAACCGATGTCACACCGGGCCGCCCAGCGGTGTCTTGAGGTCCGGCACCGCTCGTGCCGTCTGCCGGGTACAGCCGGCGGCCGGTGCGATGATCACCCGCGTCCGCCACGGCAGCGCCGGGTTCACCGCCTGCCCGACGACCACATGGAGAGGCCATGAACGACCCGGCGACCGCGACCTTCGTCGCCCACCGGAACCTGCTGTTCACCGTCGCCTACGAAATGCTCGGTTCGGCCGCCGACGCCGAGGACGTCCTCCAGGAGACCTGGCTGCGCTGGGTCGAGGTCGACCCGGCCGGGGTACGCGATCAGCGGGCGTACCTGGTCCGGATCACGACCCGGCTCTCGCTCAACCGGCTGCGCACGATGAAGCGCCGCAAGGAGGCGTACGTCGGGCCGTGGCTGCCGGAGCCGCTGTTGACGACGCCGGACGTGGCCGAGGACGTCGAGCTGGCCGAAAGCGTGTCGATGGCGCTCATGCTGGTCCTCGAGACGCTGGCGCCGACCGAACGAGCTGTTTTCGTGCTGCGTGAGGTGTTCGACGTCGGCTACGAGGAAATCGCGGCGGCGGTGGGGAAAACGCCGGCCGCGGTCCGGCAGATCGCGCACCGGGCCCGCCGGCACGTCGACGCCCGCCGTCCGCGCGAGGTGGTCTCCGCACGCGAAACCCGCGCGGTGCTGGAGTCGTTCCGGCGCGCGGTCGAAGGCCGTGATCTGGACGGGCTGCTCGCGGTGCTCGCCCCGGACGTGGTGTTGATGAGCGACGGCGGCGGCCTCAAGCAGGCCGCGCTGCGCCCGGTGACGGGGGCGGCCAAGGTGGGCCGGTTCATCTTCGGCGGCGTCGGCCGGACGGAGGAGGAACTGACCAGCGTCCCGGCGGTGGTCAACGGCAACCCGGCCCTGCTGCTGCACCTGGACGGCACGCTCGACGGGATCATGGCGGTCCGCGTCGAGGGCGGCAGGATCACCGGCCTCTACTACGTCCGCAACCCGGAGAAGCTGACCCGCGTGGCCGCCGAGACGCCGTTGACCCTGCGGTGAAGGCGGTATCGTGCCCGGCGTGTGCCGGTACGGGGAGACGACCTACAAGGTCCACTACGTCTGCGTGCCGTGCCGGAAGAGTCACAAGTACCCCCGGGACGGTGCCGAGCACCGCTGCCCCACCTGCCACCGCCCGATGACGTTCGCCGGGCACGACTTCGCGGCGCCACCGCGCCGGGACGGCTCGGGATGGGCGGCGGTCGCGGCGGTGCTCGAGGCCGGGCTGAGGTACGAGGGTTTCGAGCCCTGCGGCTGCGGCCGCGAGCCGAAGTCCCGCCCGCGAACCGCGGCGCAGGTGCGGGCCCGGCGGCGGGTGGCCCGGCGAGCGGGCGTGCCGGAGGCTGAGGCGCTGGCGGCCCGGGATCCGCACGACCTCCTCGGCTGAGCCGCGCGAGATCGAGCTGACAACACTGAGCCCGTAAGGCTGAGCCCCCGCGAGACCGAGCCAGCGAGCTTCAACGCCAGCCCGGCGCCTGCTTCCGCACCCAAGTCGCTTGACAAACAGGGGGATATTGTCAATCCGACTGGACATCCCCTATCCTCCTGTCAACTCAACCGCCAAGGAGGGTGTGATGAGCGAAGCGACCGGGACCGTGCCCGCCGGTTCTACCGAGCTGTGGCGCGACCGCAAGCGGTACCTGTGGCTGATCGGCCTGGTGGTGCCCTCCCTGGCGTTCCTCGCCATCGGGTTGCACGCCGCCACCGGGTGGGGCGGCTGGTTCTGGATCGGGCCGGTCGTGATCCTCGTGGTCGTCCCGCTCATCGACCTGGCCGCCGGGCTGGATCGCACCAATCCGCCCGACGACGTCCTCGAACGGCTCGAGAATGACCGCTACTACCGGTGGATCACCTTTGCCTTCCTGCCCGTCCAGTACCTCGGCTTCGCGGCCGCGTTCTGGCTGATCGCGCGCGGTGATCTCGCCGTGGTGGACAGGGTCGGGCTCGCCGTGTCGATCGGGTGCATCGGCGGGATCGGCATCAACACCGCGCACGAGCTGGGCCACAAGAAGGAGAGCCACGAGCGCTGGCTGTCCAAGATCGCGCTGGCGCAAAGCTTCTACGGGCACTTCTACATCGAGCACAACCGCGGCCACCACGTCCGCGTGGCGACTCCGGAGGACCCGGCGAGCAGCCGCGTCGGGGAAAGCTTCTACCGCTTCTGGCCCCGCACCGTGTTCGGCTCGCTGAAGTCGGCGTGGCGGCTGGAACGCAAGCGCTACGCCCGGCGCGACCGCCATCCCTTCCGGCTCGGCAACGACGTGCTCAACGCCTGGCTGATGTCCGCGGTGCTGTGGGCGGCGATGACCGGCTGGCTCGGTGCCGGCGTCCTGCCGTACCTGGTGATCCAGGCCGTCGTCGGGTTTTCGCTGCTGGAGGTCGTCAACTACATGGAGCACTACGGCATGCGGCGGCAGCGGGTCGGCGTGCCGGGGCGGCGGCGCTACGAGCGCGTCGATCCCAGCCACAGCTGGAATTCCAACAACATCGCCACCAACGTCCTGCTCTACCACCTGCAACGGCACAGCGACCACCACGCCAACCCGACCCGCCGGTACCAGACGCTGCGCGACTTCGCCGAGTCGCCGGTGCTGCCCACCGGGTACGCCGGGATGATCGTGCTGGCGCTCGTCCCGCCGCTGTGGCGCCGGGTGATGGACCCCCGGGTGCTCGCGCACTACGGCGGTGACATCTCGCGCGCCAACATCCAGCCCGGCCAGCGGGCGAAAGTCCTGGCCCGCTACGGAACCCGCGGCACGGCGGCCGGGCGCGAGGTCGCCGACACCCGCGGAGACGCCACCGAAGGCGGCATGTGCCCCGGCTGCGGGTACGTCTACGACGAAGAACGCGGCGATCCGCGGGAGGGTTTCCCGGCCGGCACGCCCTGGACGGCGATCCCGGACTCCTGGTGCTGCCCCGACTGCGGTGTGCGGGAAAAGATCGACTTCGTCGCGCCGGGCCGGGCCGGCTCGCCCGAGGCAGGCACGACCTAGAATGACGATCATGAGCGGGGCAGTTCCGGCGGCGGCCGCGGGTGGCCAGCACCGGCGGCCGATCATCGCCGCGGCGATCGAGCTGACCGCGCGGTCCGGCTGGCCGGCGGTCACGATGGCCCGGCTGGCCGAGCTGGCCGGCGTCAGCAGGCAGACCGTGTACAACGAGATCGGCTCCAAGGCCGCGCTGGCCGAGGCGATGGTCGCGCACGAGCTCGAACGGTTCCTTTCGGTCGTCGGCGCCGCCTTCGACCGCCACCCGGACGACCTGGTCGAAGCGATCTACGACGCCGTCCGCGCGGTCCTCGAGCTCGCCGACGACAACAAGCTGCTGCGCGCGATCGTCTCCGCGACCCATGGCGCCGCCCCCGAACTCCTCCCGCTGCTGACCACCGAGGCGGGTGCCTTGCTCACCCAGGCGAAGGCCGTGGTGGCCGGGCGCGTGGCCCGCTACCGGATCCCGCTGACCGGCGACCGGGTCGACGTGGTGATCGACCTGGTCGTCCGCACGGTCCTCAGCCACGTCATGCAGCCGTCGGACACCCCCGCCCGCACCGCGGACGCCCTGGCCTGGGTCGCCGCGCGGGTCCTCGGCGTGCCGGCGAACCCGCCCCTGCGGCACACCTGACGCCTCAGCGGAGCCCGTGCCGGTCCAGCCACGCCGCGATTTCGGCGGCGATCTCCTTCGGCCGGTCCTCCTGGGCGTGGTGCCCGGCTTCCCCGCAGGCGACGACGTCCAGCGCGGCGATGTGGCCGGCGCACCACTGCGCCATCTTCTCGCCGATGAGCAGGGTCGGTGAGCCTTCGAACGTCATGAGCAGCTTCGGCGTGCCGTCGCTGCCGGCCAGCCACTCGTCGTAGGCCTCGATGCGTTCGACGAGCTCGGCCGGGTCGCCGCCGAGCGGCAGCTGGCGCGCCCAGGCGAGGACCGGGCGACGGCTTTCCGGGGTCGGGAACGGCGCGAGGTAGGCGGCCAGGTCGTCGGCGCCGACCGGGGTGCGCACACCGCCGGTGAACGCCTGGCGGATGAACAGGTCCTGCGTCAGCACCAGGTCCTCGCCGACGCCCGGCGTGCGGATCTTGCGCGACCGCTCGGCCGCCTGCGGCGTCAGGTCGTCCCAGGCCATGGGTTTCACGATGGTTTCGAAGAACGCGAGCCCGCGGACCCGGCCGGGGTGCCGGGCCGCCCGGTCGAAGGCGAGGGCGCCGCCCCAGTCGTGCCCGACGAGGACCACGTCGTCCAGGCCGAGCGCGTCGAACCAGGCGTCGAGGTGACGGGCGTGGTCGGCGAAGGTGTACGCGATGTCCGGCTTGGGCGAGCGGCCCATGCCGATCAGGTCGGGGGCCAGCAGGCGTCCGCCGCCGATGTGGGGCAGGACGTGGCGCCAGCCGTGCGACGAACCGGGGTTGCCGTGCAGGAAGACGATCGGGGTGCCGGTACCGGATTCTTCGTGGTGCAGCATGGCTGTCCTTTCAGGACTCGAGAGGGGTGTCGAGGAGGAGGGTGAGCTCGCGGGCCAGCGCCGCGGTGCGCTCGCCGTTCCGGCCACCGAGGGGTGCGAGGAGCCGGTCGAGCAGTTCGGCCACGGTGGCGATCGCCGGCTCGGTCACCTCCCGCCCGCGGGGGGTGAGGCGCAGCCGGACGGTCCGGGTGTCGGCGGGATCGCGGGTGCGCTCGACGAGCCCGTCGGTGTCGAGGGTGCGCGCGAGTTTGGAGACGTAGAGCGCTTCGAGGCCGGTGTGGTCGGCCAGTTCGCGCTGGCTCGGCCGGGCGCCGGCGCGCTCCAGCCCGGAGAGCGAGGACAGGAACACGTACTGCGCGTGCGTCAGCCCGAGCGGGGCGAGGGCGCGGTCGACCGCCACCCGCCACTTGGTGGAGAGCCGCCAGACGAGGTGACCGGGGGTGCTCATGCCAAATACTGTACATGGCTACTAAGTACATGGCTACTATTTCTGCCAGGGGGGCCGGACCCGGCGCGGCGCGGCTCAGCCGGCGAGTTCGCGGATGCGGTCCATCGCCCGCCGGACCTCGGCGTAGCCGGTGGTGAGCGGGCTCAGCCCGACGCGGATGCCGTCGGGACGGCGGAAGTCGATGAGCACACCGTGCTCGATGAGGACGCGCGAAAGCCGTTCGGCGTCCGGGTGGCCGAGGGTGACGTGGGCGCCCCGGCGGTCGTCTTCGCGGGGCGAGGCGACTGTGAACCCGAGCGGGACGAGCCACGCGTCGGCGAGGGCGAGTACCCACCGGCCCAGCGCCACGGCCTTGGCCCGCACCCGGTCGATCCCCGCCTCGGCGAGCAGCGCGACCCCTTCCCGGACGCCCACCATGCCGAGCACCGGCGGGGTGCCGGACAGGGCCCGCCGGATCCCGGGCGCCGGCACGTACTGATCGGCCATGCCGAACGTGTCGGCCGCGCCCATCCAGCCGGTGATGGGCTGGCCGAACCCCTCGTGGTGGCGCGCGTTGACGTAGAGGAACGCGGGCGCGCCGGGCCCGGCGTTGAGGAACTTGTACGTGCAGCCGACGGCGAAGTCGGCACCGGCCGTGTCCAGCGCGACGGGCATCGAGCCCACGCTGTGGCAGAGGTCCCACACGACGAGGCCGCCGCGCTCGTGCACCAGCCGCGTGACGGCGGCCAGGTCGGTGATCGCCGCCGACCGGTAGTCCACATGGGACAGTGTGACGACCGCGGTCCGCGGCCCGACGGCCGCGGCGACGTCTTCGCTTTCCGTCCACCGGACGGTGAGGCCGAGTTCGGCGGCGACGCTCTCGACGAGGAAGCGGTCGGTGGGGAAGTTCGCGGTGTCGGTGACGATCTCGTCACGTCCCGGCCGCAGCGCGACGGCGGCCCGGAGCGCCTTGTAGAGGCAGACGGACGTCGAGTCGGCGACGATCGTCTGCCCGGGCGCGGCCCCGAGCGCGACGCGGCCCAGCTCGTCCCCGATTTCTTCGGGCAGCGCGAGCCAGCGCTCCTCCCACGACCGGATGAGCCGCGCACCCCACTCGTGGGCCACGAGCTCCTGGAGCCGTTCGGCGGTGGCCCGCAGCGGACGCCCCAGGGAGTTCCCGTCGAGGTAGGCGATGACCCCGGGGTCGGTGATCGGGACGAACCGGTCACGGAAGGCGGCGAGTTCGTCTTCGGCGTCGAGGCGGTCTGCGGCCTCGGGCGAAAGATCGATGGCGGTCAGTCCTTCTTTTCCTTGACGCGCTCCGCTTCCTTGCGCACGTCGGCCTGGGTGGCGCGCTCGCGCACCAGCCAGTCCGGGCTGGCCGCCTTCAGCGCGTCGATCTGCTCGGTGGTGAGCGGCTCGGTGATCCCGCCGCGCGTGAGGCCGCCGATGGACACGCCCAGCTTCGCCGCGACGACCGGCCGCGGGTGCGGGCCGGTGCGGCGCAGCTCCCGCAGCCACTCGGGCGGCTCGGCCTGCAGCGCGTTCAGCTCGTCGCGCGTGACGAGGCCCTCCCGGAACTCCTCGGGGGTGGCTTCGAGGTACACACCCAGCTTCTTCGCCGCCGTCGCGGGCTTCATCGTCTGGGCGGTCTTGTGCGACGTCATGCCGTCCAGGGTAGCCAGCGTCACCCCCGGTAACCTGACCCGGTGACCTCTTTCAAGCTCGCGTACGTCCCGGGCGCGACTCCCGCCAAGTGGGTGCGGACCTGGGACGAGCGGGTGCCGGGGGTGCCGCTGACCCTCGTCCCGGTCGCCGCCGCCGACGCGGCCGGCCTGCTCCGCGCCCGCGACGCCGACGCGGCGCTGCTGCGGTCGCCGATCGACCGGGACGGCCTGCACGCGATCCCGCTCTACACCGAGACGACGGTGGTCATCGTGCCGAAGGACCACCTGATCGCGGCGGCGGACGAAGTGTCCACCGTGGACCTGGCGGACGAGGTCGTGCTGCACCCCCTCGACGACACGCTGGAATGGCCGGCGTGGCCGGGCCGGACGGCGGTTTCGCGGCCCGAGACGACGGTGGACGCGATCGAGCTGGTCGCGGCCGGCGTCGGGGTGCTCGTCGTCCCGCAGTCGCTCGCCCGCCTGCACCACCGCCGCGACCTCACCTACCGGCCGGTCGAGGACGCGCCGCAGTCGAACGTCGCGCTGTCGTGGCTGGAGGAGGAGACGACGGACCTGATGGAGCAGTTCATCGGGATCGTCCGCGGCCGGACGGTGAACAGCACGCGCGGGCGCCCGCCGGCTCCGGCGGAACGGAAGCGCCCGGAACGCAAGCCCGCCGCGGCGAAACCGGCCCGGCGAAGCGGGGGCCCGGGAAAGCGCCGCCGCCGGGCCTGAGCCGCCGGGCCCGCCAGGGCCGCCGGGCTGCCAGCGCCGCGTGAGCTGCCAGTGCCGTCAGAGGGCCGCGCAGACGCAGTTGCCGTCGGCGCGGTCGGGCAGGTCGGGGTCGTCGAACCAGTGGCCGCCTTCCCCGAGGTAGCGGAAGTGGAGCACCGTGCCCGGCGTCACGTCGACCGACGTCGAGCGGCGGCCGTTGGACCGCGGGGTGAGGTGGTGGCGGCCGGGCGTCCAGTCGTTGAACGAGCCCACGACGCTCACCCTTCCGAACGGCGCGCCGATCGGGAGGCTGAAGGTGACGCGCTGGGTGCCGGCCCGGCTCTTGCTGATCTTGATCACTCGGTGTGGGGCCTTTCGCGGGAACGGTCGGGAGGGCGTGCTCGGCACTGAGCGCGGACATGATCGCACAGCTGTGACGATTTGGTCACGCGCAGTGCCCGTTCGGGTTACGGCGCCGCTCAACGGTCCGCCACCGACCGGGTGGTCCTGGGGTGAACCATGATCATCTCGGGGTTGTGCGTGGTTCCCGGTGGGAAACTGACTGCCGTGACCGTCACCGCTGATCGTCAAGTCAAGGACCCGTGTGCCTGGCTCAGCGCTGTCACCCACGAGCTCGCCGACGCCCATCCGGCTGACACGCGAGCAGTGCTCCTGACGGTGTGGGACGGGCTGGTCGCCGCCCGGCTGGCCGGGCTGCACGCCGCCGCGGCTTCGCCTCGCTGGCGGGCCAGGCAGCGTCACGCCGAAGCGGTCGAGTTCGATCTGGCCGTGCAGCTGGCGCGCAATTGCACGATCGGGACCGGCCTGGCCATCCCGGCCCGGCTGCCGGGAGCCGCGGTCGCTTGGCCCGCGGAACGGGCCGACGCGGCCGTCGCGGCGGTGGTTTCCTTCTGCGGCACGGCCGAAGCCGTGCTGCGCCGGGCGGGCGAGCTGACCGCGGTGTGGGAGGACAGCCTCCTCGGCCCGGTCGCGCTGACCCGCTGGCTGGCGGACTGCTGGACCGGCGGCCACACCGGCTGCCCGCTGCGGCTCCCGGTGCCCCCGCCGCCGTGGTGGCGCTGAGCCGTGTCCGTCAGGTGAAGGCTGGTGCCGAGAGAGAGGAGGCCGAGGGTGACCGAAGGGGCGGCCCCGCTCTCGAGACTCCCGGAGGCGACCCGCACGGCGGTGCGCGCGCTGCTGCTGGCCGAGCTGACGGCGGCGGGCAGGCGCGCGCGGGCCGCGGGCTGCCCGCCGGAGCTGCTCACCTCGGTGTTCGAGGCCCGGCGCCGGTCGGTCGACCCGGGCCGTCCACCCCGCTGCCGCGAATGACTTGTTCGAGACGTCCTGCGTCCCGAATGCGTCGTTCGCGGCAGTCGGCCGGGCCCGGCTTCAGCGGTCGAGAACCGTCAGGACCGTGGCCACGATCCCCTCCAGGCGCGCCGGGTCCGCCAGCGCCGTCGCCAGCCAGTCGTCGCGGGGGGAACCACCCAGCGGTGAGTGGTCGAGGCCGCCGAACACCGTCCGGACCACGGCGGTGACCGCCGCCGCGGGGGATTCGCCCCGGTCCAGCCGGCTCTCGATCGCGTGCAGGGCCTGCTCGGCCAGTCCCGCGAGCCGGGCGTCCTCGAGTTCGTGCGCGCCGACCAGTTCCAGTGGCGGGAGCTCCGCCGGCATCGGCGCGACCGGGGCCTGCTTGTGCCCCAGCGGGCGCTCGACGTGCTCGGCGTGCCACTTCGGCCGGGTGCGCATGGCGGCCAGCACCCGTCCGACTTCGCGGTCGAGCGTGTCGCGGTTGGCCACCGGCTCGCCGGTCACCTCGGCGCGGCGCGCCGCCCAGCCGTCCAGGGGCCACACTTCGGCGCCCGCCGTCGCCGGCACCCCCGCCCAGATCAGGATCTGCACCGCGAGGTCGCACAGCCAGGGATCCCCACCGAGAGCGCCGCCCAGCCACGACGGGAGACGAGGGCGTTGCAGCGCCCCGATTTCGCCGCGTCGCCGCCGGTGCGCGTCGACCGTCGCCGGGTTGAGGCGGGTCGCCAGCCAGCCCTCGAGGTTCTCGATCGGGCCGGTCGCGCGCCGCAGTGCGTGCTCGACCACCGCCTCGACGTCGTCGTGGAAGCGGTCGAGACAGTCGGGCCGCAGCCATTCGAGCCCGCGGGCGCAGTCCGCGTGCCGTCGCCGGTGCTCCAGCGGCTTGGTGATCCGCGTGAACACCAGCGGCCACGCGACGGTGTAGACCCCGCCGCGCAACCGGGCGAGGGCGCGGGGTCGAGCGGCCGCGGCCGAGCCGGCGAGCAGGCCGTCGCGGGCCAGCCGCCGTACCCCGGCGACGTCGGCCGGTCGCATGGTGTCGAACACCCTTCCTCCCCGATGTCGACGGGCCGAGTCGACCGAAAAATGGTCGGGCAGCCGGAGAATGGGAAAAGGCCACGGCCGGGCCGAATTGCCGGGAAACTGGCCAATGGCGGGCCACCGCGGAATCACCTGATCGGCGCAGCCGCGGCCGCCGATCGCCCCGAAGTGCGCGTGCCACAATGGAAATCCCATGGCACACAAGGACGGGCTGGCCCGGGAACTCACCACTTTGCGGCGCGGCTGGGGTTTGGAGGCCGACCGGCTGCGGAGCCGGCTGGGGCCGCTCGTCTCCGGCTGGTGCGAAATCCACCGGACGACGAGCGACCGCGAAGCGCGCCGTGTTCTGCGTGAAGCGATTTCGGCCGCGATCGCGGAATTCCCGGCCGACGACAGGCTGGCCGTCAACGTCGCGCTGGGCATCGCCCCGGGCGCCCAGCACGCCCTGCTCAGCGAGCGGATCGGCGTCCTCGCGGACCGGTTGCGCGTCTCGGAGCGCACGGCCCGGCGGCGGATCGACCGGTCGTTCGCCCGGCTCGCCGCGGAAATCGAGGCAGGCACGCGGCCGGGCGGCGGGGAGCCCGACCCGGACAAGGGCTGGTTCGTCAAGCGGCTGACGGTGCTCGTCCGGCTGGACACCGCCGAGCCGGAGGTGACCGAGGAGCGGCTGATCGTGGCGACCCGCGACGGCCTCGGCCGGATTTCCGCGCAGTTCACGGTGCCCCGCACCGAGGACGGCCGCGACGGCGAGCGGCACGTCGCCGCGGACGCGCGGCACGGCGTCCGGATCAGTGCCGGTCACCGGGAAGGGCAACGGCACTTCCGCTGGCTGCTCGACCTGCCGCGCCCCCTGTACCGCGGCGACAGCCACACGTACTCGCTGGTGTACCGCATCCGGGACGGCCTGCCCACCCGGCCGTCGTACGTGTTCGTGCCGCTGGTGACGTGCGAGTCGTTCACGGTGCGGGTCCGCTTCGACCCGCGGCGGCCACCGCGGGTGGTGTGGCGGCTGGACCGCGTCCCGCCCTCGGTGCTGGCCGACCCGCCCCAGCCGGGCGAGCCACTGCCGCTCGACGGCGCGTGCGAAGTGGCGCAGGAGTTCGCCGCGCCGCAGCTGGGCTACGCCTACGGGCTGCGCTGGCTGACGGACGAAGATATTCCTTGACGTGAATATTCTTCTGAGTGAATACTCGAGTCATGGACCGGATCGCCGCGGCACTGGGGGACGCCGCGCGGTGGCGGATCGTCGAACTCCTCGCCGAGCGTCCCCGTTCGGTCGGGGAACTGGCCGAACTGACCGGGCTGCGGCAGCCGCAGGCCACCAAGCACCTCCAGACCCTCGCCCGGGCGGGCCTGGTCACCGTCTTCCCGCTCGGGCAGCGGCGCGTCCACGCCCTCGAGGCGGCACCGCTGGCGGCGCTCGCGGGCCGGCTGCGAGAGCTGGCCGACGCCACCGGGGCGCACGCGGCTGAGCGGGACGTCGTCGCGCGGTACAGCGCGAGCATCGAGGCGGATTCGGCGGTCGCGGACCGGGACCGGTGGGCGGACGGGCGCTCGTTCGCGTTCGACCGCCTGCTGCCCGCGCCGCCCGACGTCGTTTGGCGGCATTGGGCCGACCCGGACCTGCTGGCGTCCTGGTGGGTTCCGCCGTCCCTGACGGTCACGGCCTGCACGCTCGAGCCCCGGCCGGGCGGCCGGGTCGTGCTCGGCTACCGCGACGCCGACGGCGAACACCACTCCGCTGGCCGGGTGCGCGTCGCCGACGAACCCGGGTACCTCGTGTTCGACCTCGCGGTGTCGGGCCCCGCCTCCGTCACCGGCCACTACGACGTCGAATTCCGCGCGGACCCGGAGGGCACCCGGCTGCGGCTGGGCTTGCGCATCACCGCGACGACCGTCGGCGCCGTCCCCTTCGTCGCCGGGATCGAGCCCGGCTGGAACCAGGTGCTCGACCACCTCACCGACGTGCTGACCAAGGGAAAGAGCTGAACGATGACCGAGCCGACCGGCCGCCGGGTGACCGCGAACCTGAGCCTCACCCTCGACGGGCGCTACCACGGCCCCGCGGGGCCCGCCGACATGGGCGCGATCCTCCCGTACGCGACCACCGAAGTCGCGCGGCGCCACCTGGCCCGCGTCTGGGAAGGGGCGACGACGGCGGTGCTCGGCCGCCGCAACGCGGAGGGTTTCCTGGGGTTCTGGCCCGCGGTCGCCGCCGACGAGAGCGCCGACCCGCGCGACCGCGGCTACGCGCAATGGCTGGTGGACGCGGAAAAGGTGGTCTTCTCCACCGCGTTGACCGACGCTCCGTGGGAGCGCACGCGGCTGGTGAACGCGCCGGCCGCGGAAGTCGTCACCGAGCTGAAGGCCGTGGTGGGGGGTGACATCCTCGTCAACAGCAGCGCGAGCGTCATCAAGCCGCTGCTCGCGGCGGACCTGCTCGACCGGCTGTACCTCATGGTCTGCCCGGAAATCGCCGGCGGCGGCCCCCGGCTGTTCGACGACGGCCTGCCGGCGTCGAAGTGGCGGCTCACCCACCACGAAACCGGCGAGCTGGGGGAGACGGCGGTGGTCTACGACCGCGTGCGCTGACCGCCGGGGCATCGATCCGGTCCACAGTGGACTCCGGCTGGTCGCCGCGCCAGGCCATTGCCGGCCGTGACGGCCCGAAGGGGTGATTCGCGCCGGCTGCCGGTCGGAGCCGGCCCACGAGCAGTGTGCGCGATCGTGAGGTGATCAGGCAGTCACGTTCACGAGGGTGGTCGTGCTAGAGCTGCGGGTTCACTGTGGTCGGTCCGATGTCGAGGACGGCCTTACCCGGGATATGGCGGCCCAGTAGTGCCGTGGCTGCTTCCGGTGCGTGGTCCCAGGGGCCCCGCCAGCCGATCTGTGGGTCGAGCCTGCCCTTCGCCAGCAGGCTCACGAGGTATGCGAGATCCGGGCCGAACGGCTTGTGGACGACGAACGATTCCAGCCGCTTCAGTCCGCCTCGCACGCGTTCCCGCTCGAAGTCGATCGTGGTCGCCTCGCGGGATGCCTGCCCGATGCTCAGCGCGATGCCACCATCGCCGAGCAGTCCGAACCCCTCGGTCAGCTGGTTTCCGCCGACATTGTCGAGTAGCCCGAAAACGGGTTCGATGATGCCGCCCAGTCCGACGACGACCTCCGCGGCGCCGAGTTCGGCCAGCCCATCACCCCGGGCCGTGCTGCCGACCGAAGCGATGACCTCTGCGCCCGCGTGGGCGGCGAGTTGCACGGCGAATCGGCCGACCCCGCCGGAGGCACCGGAGCCGTCCGCCGCCGGCCGGACGACGATCCCCGCTGCGTCGCATCCGGGGACCTCGCCCGGTCGGCGTTGCCGGGTGAGGTACGCGAGTTCGCCGAAGTTGAGCGAAACAGCTTGGATTTCGACCAATACCTGTGAATCCGTCGCGACAGGTGGCTCGGTATCGGCGATCCGGAGACCGGCCGGTGCGGCGGGATCGTGGACCAGGGCGCGCATTCTTTCCTCTCCTGGCGCGACAACACGAGTGGGGTCAGTGCGGCAGGGTGGCATGGCGTTCCATGAACCGGGCGACGTCCGACGGATCATCGAGCGGCAGCGGATAAATCACCAGGCGGTCGACTCCGAGGTCGGCGTAGCCCTGCGCGGTGCGAGGTTCCACCGCTACCGGATCGAGTGGCATGTAGTTGATCTCCAATCGTCCTAGCCGCTCCGGGCGTTCGACCTCGCTCGCAGCCTGCCGCAGGCCGGCAAGGTGCCGGGGCAGGTCGTCAAGCGTGCCGTTGCCGAACCAGCCATGGCCGCGGGTGACCGCGCGGCGGAACGCGGCCGGGCTGTGACCGCCGATCACGATTCGTGGCCGTGTCGGCCGCGGATGCGCGTCCACGTCGCGGAACGCGACGAACCGGCCCTGGTATGCGGGAGCCGGTTCGGTCCACAACGTGGTCATCGCATCGAGGTACTCATCGGTGCGCCTGCCCCGGTCGGACATCGCCACACCGACCGCGCGCATCTCGGGTTCGAGGTACCCGGCGCCGACACCGAGCAGCAGGCGACCTCCGCTGAGCACGTCCAGGCTCGCCGCCTGCTTGGCGAGGACGAGCGGGTTGCGTTGCGGCAGGATCACAATCCCGGTTCCGAGTTCCAGCCGCTGGGTAACGGCCGCGACGTAGGACAGGTGCACCAGCGGGTCGAGAATCGGGTCTGTCGGCTCCATCGGTGATTCCGCAACCCGGGGGCTCGGCAGCACCACGTGCTCGCCCGCCCACCACGACGAATAGCCGAGATCCTCGGCCAGCCGCGCCAGCCTCACCGTCTCGGCCGAGCCCAGCGTGGCCTTGGCGTTCAGCCCCGACACTCCGAGTTCCATGCTCGCTGTCCTCCTACCGCCGATGATCACTTCTCATCGTCCGGCAGTTCGGCGACGTCCGTCCAAGACATCCGGCTATAGCCTGTGGCTATGGATGTCCATGTCCGAGACCTGCGTTACTTCGTCGCGGTAGCCGAAGAGCTGAGCTTCACCAGGGCAGCCGGCCGGTTGTTCATCGCCCAGCCGTCGTTGAGCAAGCAGATCCGCCAGCTGGAAACCTCGTTGCGGGTCACGCTGTTCGATAGGAATCACCGCACTGTCGCGTTGACCGCGGCCGGTGCGGCCCTGCTGCCGCAGGCCCGGCAGATCATCGGGCAGTGGGAGGTGGCGCAGCATGCGATCTCGGACGCGGTCACGGCGCAGCAAACGACCCTGATGGTCGGTTTCCACACCAGGATCGGCCGTGGTCTCATCCCCAACGTCACGAAGAGGATGGCGACGTCACTGCCAGGGTGGAGACTCCTGTTCCGGCAGATCTCGTGGAGTGACCCCACGGTGGGACTCGCGAGCGGCGAGGTCGATGTGGCCATCGCCTGGCTACCGGTCCCGGACAACGGCGAGTTTTCGTGGAAGGTCGTCGCCACCGAGGACCGATGGGTTGCCTTGCCCTCCCGCCACCGGCTCGCCTCGCGAGCGGTCGTCCCAGTGGGTGAGCTGGCCGACGAGCCATTCATCGCGCTCCCACGCACGGCAGGACCGCTACGTGAGTTCTGGCTGGGAAATGATCAGCGGCCGTCGCCGGCGCGGATCGCCGCGGAGGCCGAAACCGCCGAGGAAGCCGTCGAGGCCGTCGGCTCCGGACTCGGCGTGGTACTGCTGTCAGCAGGCAACGCGGATATCTATCAGCGAGACGACATCGTGTGCCGCCCCGTCTTGGGGCTCTCCCCAAGTGAACTCGCCGTTGTCTGGCGCGCAAAAGACGACCGCCACACCGTGCGTATCGTCGTCGAGGCGTGCACACAATGCCTCTGCGGCCAGCCGGATACCAGGTCGTCCGTCAGGTAACGAGCCGACGTGCACTGAGTTCGTGCGCTGCCGAATTGTGGGGCGGGCGGGGCTCGAACCCGCGGCCAAGGGATTATGAGTCCCCTGCTCTAACCAACTGAGCTACCGCCCCCGGGCCTCGGCGCAAGCGGCCCGAGGTTTGCATGTGCACAGAACAGTCGGTTCGCTTCAAGTTATCACAGCGGCCATCCGGGCAGATCCGGTAGGCCAAACAGGTTGAAGTGGCCGCCGACCGGCGCACGCTCGTCTACGTTGCAAGGGCGTCACCGCTGACCGGAACGGCGGGAGGAAGCGATGGTCTCCGCACCACGGGCCACCTTGTCCCGGCACCGGGCAACCCGGCTGGCGTTGCTGAACGCGTTCACCGCGGGGGCGGGCCTGGGTTACCTCGCACGCGAGTACCGGGAGGTCGTCGTGGCCAATCCCGCGGTCATCGGGCTGGCACTGCTGCTCCTGTTCGGTTTCGGGTGCCTGATCCGCGCCGTCGCGCGAGCCCTGCGGCGAGCGGGCTCGCGCGTCGACGCCATTTTCGCCGAAGAGCTGGGAAAGAAGCCTTCGCCCCGGCGGCGGTGAAGGAAACCGTGACGGCCAGGGCGAAGACAGCGGATTCCGCTCAGCTTCCCCCGCCGGCCGTCGTGGTGGGCGGCGGCAGTGTCGGCGTCGGCGTGGCGGAGGTGGCCGGTGGCGCAGTGCTGGTCAGGGTGGTCGGCGCCGTCGGTGCGGCGTAGGCCGCGTAGCTGAACCAGATCTGCCCGAACGTCCCTTGCCGAGGCTGTGCGAGACCGTGCAGAAGCCGCCGCCGTCGGTCAGGCAGCTGGCCTGCGCGGCCTGGACGATCGGTGCCGGTGCCGGGCCGACGGCGCCCGAAGCGCCCGCGAAGGCCACTGCGCCCGCCGTGACGACCGCGGCGGCGGCCAGTGCGGCGAGCGCGGTTCGTGCCTGGGTTCCCATGAATCCTCCCCTGAGGTGATGACGCACCCGGAATCGTTCCGTCGGCCGCCGCTGTTACCCCCGGGCTTTGTACGTTCTCTGTACGCGGCCGAAGGAGGCTCTCGTCGAAATTCGGACCAGGAGGCGAGCCATGCCGCAGAACCCCATCGAGATCGTGACCGCGAGAGCGCTTTCCCGGCGTTCGCTGTTCCGCGCGGGAGCCGCGACCGCCGCCGCGCTCGGCGCCGGTGCCCTGCTCACCGGAACCGCCGGAACCGCCGCCGCCGCCGACGGCATCCCGGCATCGCCGTTCTTCGACATCACCAAGCCGTCCTCGGACCTGTTCCGCAGCAAGATGCTGCACGAGTCGCACCACGTCATGCAGGGTTTCGCCTTCGACAACGTGAACCGGCGGCTCTTCATCGTGCAGGCGCAGAACGGCACCTCCGGCGACGACCTCTGCATCAGCCAGCTCAGCTTCTCCGGCGAGCTGCTCGGCTCGATGCACGTGAACCACGCCGGACACGGCGTGTCGTTGGGCGTGGAACCCGTCGGCACCGCCTCCTACATCTGGATGGAGTGCGACGCCGACGGGACCACCACCGAATCCCGCGGTACCGCCCTCGCCCGCTTCAAGTTCGTCGACGGCGGCACCCCGGCGGTGAAGAAGTTCCTCACCGGCAGCAAGAACATCACCTGCGCCACCGACCCGGTGTACCAGCGGATGGTCGTGCGCCGCGACGAAGGCGGCCGGATGTGGTTCAGCGTGTACCCGCTCGCGAAGGCCGTCGCCGGCGACTTTTCCGAGCCACTGGCCCACTTCCCGCAGCCGTCGCTGAGCGCATCGGGCGTGGTCTTCCAGGGCTACACGATCCTCGGCAGCTCCCTGTACACGTTGGACGGAGCGGGCCACGCCGACTCGGCGGACATCGACTCCTACGTCACGCGCATCGACATGAACACCGGCCAGGTGAAGGAACGCGCGATCACCCGGGCCGGCGAGTCCCTCGTCTGGCGCGAACCCGAGGGCCTGGCGGTCTACCGCACGGCCGACGGCGAAACCCGCCTCTTCCTCGGCTTCGGCTCACGCAGCAGCGTCGACAACGTCAACCGCTACGCCAACCTCTTCTACAAGAACGTCCTGGTGAGCTGAGCACCCGGCAGTGCTCGCCGGTCGCTGTTCCTGACCGTCCACAGTGGAAGGGAGTCAGGCGGCCACGAGTTCGCCTGCGTCCGAAGCGGCGTAGCGGCGCGCCAGCGTGGCGCAGACGATCAGCTGGATCTGGTGGAACAGCATCAGCGGCAGCACGATCAGGCCCACCTGCGCGTGCCCGAACAGCACGGTCGCCATCGGCAGGCCGCTGGCCAGGCTCTTCTTCGACCCGCAGAACACGATCGTGATCCGGTCGGCGCGGGCGAAGCCCAGCAGGCGAGCGCTCCGGCCGGTGGCGCCCAGCACCGCCGCGAGCAGCACGCAGCACACCACGACGAGCACCAGCAGGTGACCGGCGTCGAGCCGGTGCCAGATGCCTTCGGTCATCCCCGCGCTGAACGCCGTGTAGACCACCAGGAGGATCGAGCCGCGGTCGACCAGCTTCAGCGGCGCGGAACGGCGTCTGATCCAGCCGCCGATCCAGCGGCGCGCGACCTGGCCCGCCACGAACGGTGCGAGCAGCTGCAGCACGATCCCGAGCACGGCCGAGCCGTCGACGCCCGCGCCGTCCCCGGCGAGCAGGAGCGCCACCAGCAGCGGGGTGAGCACGATGCCGGCCAGGTTGGACAGCGACGCGCTGCAGATCGCCGCCGCGACGTTGCCGCGGGCGATCGAGGTGAACGCGATCGACGACTGCACGGTCGAGGGCAGCACGGCCAGGAACAGCACCCCGGCGGCCAGCTGCGGGGGCAGCACCGACGGCGGCAGCAGGAACAGCGCCAGGCCGAGCAGCGGGAACAGGACGAACGTCGCGGCGAGCACGACCGCGTGCAGCCGCCAGTGCCGCAGCCCTTCGAGGGCTTCCTGGGTGGACAGCCGGGCACCGTAGAGGAAGAACAGCAGCCCGACGGCGATCGTGGTGGCGGCGCCGAAGCCACCGGCCACCGCGCCCGAAGCGGGCAGCAGGGTGGCGACGCCGACGGTGGCGAGGATGGCGAGGACGAACGGGTCGAGCCGGATGCGGGACATGGATCTCCTTCCACGAACATTCTCGGCGACCCCACGGTCATTGGGAACCCCGATGACCAGACTGACTGTCATCGCGAATCGCGATAAAGTGGCCGGGTGCTGGACCCCCGCCTGTGCCGTTCGTTCCTCGCCGTCGCCGAGACGCGCAGCTTCACCGCGGCCGCGCGGCGGCTCGGGGTCGGCCAGCCGACCGTCAGCCAGCACGTCCGGCGGCTCGAGCGGGACTCGGGCGGGCTGCTGTTCGCCCGCGACACCCACACCGTCGAGCTGACCCCGCGCGGGCAGGCGATGCTCGGGTTCGCGCAGACCGTCGTCGACACCGAAGAACGCGCGGAGCGGCACTTCCGCGGCGCCGAACTGCGCGGCCGCGTGCGCTTCGGCGTGTCCGAGGACTTCGCGCTCGGCGAGCTGCCGGAGATCCTGCACCGGCTGCGCCGCAGTCACCCGCTGGTGGACGTCGAGCTGACGGTCGAGCTGTCGGACGTCCTGGCGCAGCGGCTGCGCGCCGGGCAGCTCGACCTGGTGCTGGGCAAGCGCCGCCCGGGTGCGCACCACGGCCGGCTGCTCTGGCGGGAGCCGCTGGTCTGGATCGGGTCGGCCGCCACGGTGCTGGAGGCCGGTCAGCCGGTGCCGCTGGTGCAGTACCCGATGCCGTCGATCACGCGGCAGCTGGCCGTGGAGTGCCTCGAACGCGCCGGCCTCGAGTGGCGCGCGGCGTGCCAGACGTCCAGCCTCACCGGCCTGCGCGCCGCGGCGGCGGCCGGCCTGGGCGTCACCCTGCACGCCCGCAGCCTGGTCCCGGCCGACCTGACCGAGCTCCACGGTCTGCCCGAGCCCGGCGACATCGAGTTCATGCTGCTGGCCCGCGAGTCGATGGCGGGGCCGGCGGCGGCGCTGGCGGAGTTCATCCTGGAGCGCGTCCGGCGCTAGTCGTCGTCCCCGGTCAGCATCCGCCGCAGCCGGCCCAGCGCGCGGTGCTGGGCGACGCGGACGGCGCCCGGCGTCGAGCTCACCGCAGCGGCCGTCTCCTCCGCCGACAGGCCCACCACGACCCGGAGCACGACGATCTCACGCTGCTTCGGCGGCAGCACGTCCAGCAGCCGGGCCAGCCGTTCGTTCAGCTCGAACCGCAGGGCCCGCTGCTCCGGGCCGGTGGTTTCGCTGACGCCGTCCGGGACCTCGGGCACGGGGTCGCTACGGTTGCGGGCCGCGGCGCGGTGGGCGTCGGCGACCTTGTGCTGGGCGATGCCGTAGACGAACGCGAGGAACGGGCGGCCCTGGTCGTGGTAGGACGGCAGCGCGGTGAGCACGGCGAGGCAGACCTCCTGGGCGACGTCGTCCGCCGAAGCGAACGACCGCTCCTGCCGTCCGACGCGGGCCCGGCAGTAGCGCACCACCAGCGGCCGGACGGCGGCGAGCAGGCGCGCGATCGCGGCGTCGTCCCCGGTGATCGCGGCGGCGACCGGCTCGTCGTGGCGCCGCCAGTGCGGCGGGAACGCCTCGGGGGGCTGCCTCGCGGCGATCTCCCGGACGAGCGCCCGGCTGCGGACCCGCAGCAGGGCGCCTTCCACGTCGAGGCCGGCACGCAGCGAGTCGTGCAGGGCGGCGCTGGACTCCCGCAGCTGCTCGGTGATCGCCCGATCCCCGTACTCGGTTGCCGGCATTTCGCTCACCTTTCCCTGTCCCGCTGGTCACCGGGCCGTGCGACCCGGGATCGCCTGAGGCGTTCGCGCACGTGGCGGAGGGTGGACCGGACGGTCGCGGGGGCGATGCGGAGCGCCTCCGCGATCTGGGCCGGTGTGAAGCCGTCGAGCGACCACGCCAGGACCGTCCGCTGTTTGCCGGGAAGGGAGGCGAGCAGGTCGATGAGCCCCGCGTGCTGCTCGACCAGCCCGGCGAGCTGCTCGTCTTCCCGCGGGTCGCCCGCCAGGGTCCAGTCCGCCCGCGCCTCGCCCGGGACGTCGAGCAGCCGCCCGGCGGCCCGGCGCACCCAGGCCCGCGGGTCTTCGAGGGTCGGCCACGCCTCCAGCGCGTGCAGCATCACCTCGGCGGCGACGTCACGCGCCGGCTCGACCTCGAACCCGGCCTTGCAGAGGAACGCCACGAGGGACGGGAAGTCGGCGCGGAAGAACGCGTCGAACTCGTCGTGACCGCACACGAACCCCTCACCACCCCTCGCCCTCACCAAGACAGGTGCACTGAGGTGACCGCTACGTGTAACGATCCGATCAAGACTGCTCGAGAGGAGTAATGGACCGCATCGCGTCGGTGACGGCTCGTGACGAATGGCCGCGAGGATGCCGGGGTACCCGAATCCCATGACCCACCGAGCGATGATCGAACGCCCGCTCCGGGAGGTCGCGCGACCGGCTCCCGCCGGACGGGTCGGCGATCGGCGACCCGGCGGTCCGCGAACGGCGGATTCCGGCCGGGGTGCCGCCCGGCGGACGGCGGCCGGTGGCGTCGGCGCGGACGTCTGGTCGCGACCGCGGTGTTTCAGCCGAGCTGGGACCGGAAAGCCTTGTGGAGTGCGGCAAAGACCGACCCGCTGAGGCAGCGGGGCGGTCGTGGTGCCGTCCGGCCGGGAGCGGCGCCGGAGTGCGGAGTTCGCCGATCGGGTGACGTGATCGACATCGAGATCCCCGGAAGAAAGGCGTACTCTCATGTGTTGCAGTCTTGGTTGCCCGGAGGGTGAGCCGGGGACCGAAGCCAAAACCCCCTTGACCCAGGCGGATACGCTCGCGCGCGTCCGGCAGGATCAAGTCGGTTGACGCGCCCCAACAATGGAAAGCAGTAAGAGATTAAGGAGGTGAACGAAGGAAATGGAAGCCACGATGACGGGCTGGGCGGAACTCGCGGCCTGTAAGGACGAGGACCCGGAACTGTTCTTCCCGATCTCCGAGGTCGGCCCCGGCGCCCGGCAGACGGCGCAGGCGAAGGCCGTGTGCGCGCGCTGCCCCGTGCGCGCCGAATGTCTCGGCTACGCGCTCGACAACGGCCTTGACCACGGCGTCTTCGGCGGCATCACCGCGGAGGAACGCCGCCGGCTGGTGCGTACCGCTCCGCAGGGGCGCCGAGCAGCCTGAAGCGCCGCCCGGTGACCTCTTCCCGGCGGCCTCGAGCCCAAGCACCGAATCCGGAAGGAAATCCGATTCCGGCAGCGTGTGCGCCCGGGTGGGTGATTCCTCGTGAATCACCCACCCGGGCTTTTTTCACGGGCGCCGACGGGACGGTATATATGCGCTTCTTTGCATCCCTCACGAGGATCCGAGGTCGGCGTGCCCGGCCGGCCACGTCTCCGGCAGGCCCCACGCCGCCGCCGTGGCCGACTCGAAGGCGGCCATTCCCGTGACCAGCCCGTCCTTGATCGTGAGCAGGGTTACCCCGAACCACCGGTATTCGTGTTCGCCCGGACGCAGCAGGTAGCCGGCCACCGCGGGCTGCCGGCTGGCGCCCACCGGCCGCATCCGGAACCGCCCGATGCAGTGCGGCGACGCCGGGTCCATCGAGAGCGAAAGCGCCCGGACGATCGAGGCGCGGTTGCCGAACCACAGCGGGTACGGCGGCATGACCGCCTGGGCGTCCTCGTGCAGCAGCCGGGCGACGGCGGCCGGGTCACCGTCTTCGTACGCGGCGATGAACCGCTTGAGCAGCGCCGTTTCCCCGGCTGTCGGGTCGCCCACCGTCCACTCGGCACGCCGCGCGGGCAACCGCTCACGCAACGTCGCGCGAGCCCGCTGGAGCGCGCTGTTCGCCGACGCCACGCTCGTCTCCAGCAGCGCCGCCGTCTCCTTCGCCGACCAGCCGAGCACGTCCCGCAGGATCAGCGTCGCCCGCTGGCGCGGCGGCAGGTACTGGACGGCGGCGAGGTAGGCCAGCTCGATGGTTTCCCGCTCGACCACGGCGGCGCCGGTGTCGTCCGGGGCCACGCCGTCGAGCAGCCGGTCCGGGTACGGCTCGAGCCACGGCAGGTCGACGGCCGTGATCGGCCCCGCCGGCTCCCCGGCCGGCCCGAGCTGATCGGGCAGCACCCGCCGCGGCCGCCGCGCGAGGACGTCGAGGCACGCGTTCGTCGCGATCCGGTAGAGCCAGGTGCGCACGCTCGCGCGACCCTCGAACCCGTCCCGGCCCTTCCACGCGCGCAGGAAGGTCTCCTGCACGAGGTCTTCGGCGTCGGTGAACGAACCGAGCATCCGGTAGCAGTGCACCTGGATTTCCCGGCGGTGCCGCTCGACGAGCGTTTCGAAGTCCGGAGCGTGACCCACCCCGGCACGCTAGCGCACCCCGGGCTGCAAGCCTGTGGTGAAGCCGGGGTTGCGGTTAGAGCGCTGCGCATGGGACATGGGGGAGGCCTGGCACGGGTGTTGTGGGCGAATGCAAGCCGTCCCGTGCGGCCAACTCAATCGCCGCAGCGGCCAACTCGCCTGCGTTCCCGGTGAGTTGGCCGTTCCGGGCGTCGAGTTGGCCAGTCCGGTCGGTGAGTTGCGCGGATTCGCCGACAGCACCCTGGTACGCGTCGAATGCCCTTCCTGCGAACCGGCCAACGACCTTGCCGGAATCCTGCGCCCCGGGCCGGGGCTCCGCCACCCTGAGCCCCGTAAGAGACACTGTTGCGGTGAGCGGAACGGTGCTGGTGCTCGGCGGACGCAGTGAGATCGGGCTGGCCGTGGCGAAACGCCTGGTCAACGGGGATGCCCGGCGGTTCGTGCTGGCCGCACGGCCGGGGGCGGACCTGACCGCGGAGGTCGCCGCGCTGCGCGAGGCCGGTGCCGAGACGGTCGAGACGGCCGAGTTCGACGCCGACGACCTCGCCGCGCACGGCACGTTCCTGGAAAAGGTGGCGGCCGCGCACGGGCCGCTCGAAACCGTGGTGCTCGCCTTCGGCATCCTCGGCGATCAGGACCGTGCCGAACAGGACAGCGCGCACGCCGCCGCGATCGTGCACACCGACTACGTCGCCCAGGTCGGCGTGCTGACCCACGCCGCGAACCTGCTGCGCGCGCAGGGCCACGGCCGGCTGGTCGTGTTCTCGTCGGTGGCCGGGGTGCGCGTGCGCCGCGCGAACTACGTCTACGGCTCGGCCAAAGCCGGCCTCGACGGCTTCGCGAGCGGCCTCGCCGACGCTTTGCATGGCTCCGGCGTCCACGTGCTGCTCGTCCGTCCCGGCTTCGTGATCGGCCGGATGACCGCGGGCATGTCGCCGGCGCCCTTCTCCAGCACTCCGGACCAGGTGGCCGAAGCGACGGTCGCGGCGCTGCGCCGCGGCCGCGGGGTCGTCTGGGTGCCGGGAGTGCTCCGTCCGGTCTTCTTCGCGATGCGCCTCCTGCCGCGCGCGATCTGGCGCAGGTTGCCGCGCTGACGCGCTAGGGTGGGTCGGTGTGGCCGGTGCCACAGCACTTTCCCGTACGCGCTTCCGCACGGTGCGTGAGGAAACGGGCCGATAGGCCCGATCCGGCTCGGCCGATCGGGCAGCGTCACAGCTTTCCGACAACTTTCTCAGCTTATTCCCAGCTAACGCGGTGATCCTCGAAAGGGGGAACATCCGAGGGAAGCAAGGGGAAAGCCGTGCTGTTGTCGTCGAGGGGGCGCCGCATCGGCGGCCGGGTCGCGCTCGGCGTCGTCTCGACGGTGGTGCTCGGCGCCACCGGCTACCTGTGGACGCAGCTGAGCACCCTGGACGACGGCATCGTCACCGCCGACGTCATCCCGCCGGCGGCGCAGGTCGACAACGATGACACCCCGCCGGGCGAGCCGCTGAAGGTGGCCCAGAACCTCCTGCTCGTCGGGATCGACGCCCGGACCGACGCGTACGGCAACCCGTTGCCACAGAACGTGCTCGACGCGTTGCACGCCGGAGGCGGGGACGACGGCGGCGACACCACCGACACGATGATCGTGGTCCACATCCCGGCAGGCGGCGCCGCGGCCACCGCGATCTCGATCCCCCGCGACTCCTATGTGGACATCGCGGGCGGGTACGGCAAGCACAAGATCAATTCCGCCTACAGCCGCGGCAAGAACGCCTCGATGTCCGGATTGCGCGCCGGGGGGCTGAGCGGCGCTCAGCTGGAGGTGGCGGCGAACGAGGCGGGCGCGAAGACGGCGATCCAGACGGTCGAGAAGCTGACCGGGCTGACCATCAACCACTACGCGGCGATCAACCTAGCCGGGTTCGACGCGCTGTCGCAGGCCGTCGGCGGCGTCGACGTCTGCCTCAAGGCGCCGGTGCACGACAGCTACTCCGGCGCGGACTTCGCGGCCGGCCCGCAAACGCTCTCCGGGGCCCAGGCGCTCGCGTTCGTCCGGCAGCGCCACGGGTTGACCAACGGCGACCTCGACCGCATCGCGCGGCAGCAGGCTTTCCTCTCCGGGATGGCGAAGAAGGTGCTGAGCGCGGGTACGTTCACCGACCCCTCGAAGCTGAGTTCGCTGGTCAGTGCGGTGCAGGGCTCGGTGGTGCTGGACAAGGGCTGGGACGTCCTGAGCTTCGCGCGGCAGCTGCGGGGGATGACCTCGGGCGCGATCGCGTTCGCCACCATTCCGGTACAGAGCCTGTCGCTGCAGACGCCGTCCGACGGCGACGCGGTGAAGGTCGACCCGGCGCAGGTGCAGCAGTTCGTCCGCACGGCGATCAGCACGCCGGCGGTCCGGGCTTCGGGTGACGACACGACCGGCGGCGTGAAGCCCGTGGCGGCCACCGGCACGAAGGCGCCGACGCCGGGTACTTCCGACGCGAAACAGCCGGCGACCAGTACGGCCGCCGGCTGCGTCAACTGACGATCACACGAACGCGGACTGCCCGGTGATCGCCTTGCCGACGATCAGGGTGTTCATCTCGCGCGTGCCTTCGAACGAGTAGATCGCCTCGGCGTCGGCGAAGAACCGCCCGACGTCGTAGCCGAGCACGATCCCGTTGCCGCCGAAGATCTCCCGGCTCCACGCGACGACCTCACGCATCCGCGAGGTGACGAACGCCTTGGCCAGCGACGAGTGCTCGTCCTTGAAGATCCCCGCGTCCTGCAGGCGGGCGAGCTGCACGAGCATGCCCCACGACGCCGTGATGTTGCCGAGGCTCTTCACGAGCAGGTCCTGCACCAGCTGGAAGCGGGCGATCGGCCGGCCGAACTGCTTGCGCTCCTGGGCGTAGGCGAGCGCGGCTTCGTAAGCGCCGATCATCACGCCCAGCGCTTGCCACGCGACGCCGCCGCGGGTGGCGCGCAGGATCTCGGCGACGTCGCGGAAGGAGTCGATGCCCTGCAGGCGGTTCGCCTCCGGCACGCGGACGTCGGTGAGGGTGATCTCGGCGTTCTCGACGATCCGGAACGCGATCTTGCCCTCGATCTTCTCCGGCACGAAGCCCGGCATGCCCTTCTCGACGACGAAGCCCTTGACGTGGTTGTCGTCGACGTCCCGCGCCCAGACCACGATGTAGTCGGCGAAGGTCGCGTTGCCGATCCACTTCTTGGCGCCGTTGAGGATCCAGGTGTCGCCGTCTCGCTTGGCCGTGGTGCGCATGCCGCCCGCGACGTCGGAACCGCCGAGCGGCTCGGTCATCGCGAAGGCGCCGATCTTGTCCATCGCGGCCATTTCGGGGAGCCAGCGGTCACGCTGCTCCTGGCTGCCGCCGCTGTAGATGGAGTACATCGCGAGTCCGTTGTGGACACCGAAGAACGTCGCGACGGAAGCGTCCGTGCGGCTCATCTCCATCGCCATCATGCCGGTGAGCAGGTGGCTGACCGCGGGCTTGTGCTCGCCGTAGCCCTCGTAGGGCAGGCCGGCCAGGCCGCTTTCGCGGAACATCCCGATGAGTTCCTTCGGGAAGGTGCCCTTCTCCCAGTTCTCGTTCACCAGCGGCTTGACGTCGGTGGTCATGAACTCACGCGCCTTGACGAGCAGCTTGCGCTCGTCGTCCGGCAGCAGCGCCTCGAAGTCGTAGAAGTCGGCGGTGAGCTTGTCCTTGAGCGGTTCCATGGTTAGTTCTCCTCCACTGCGTTCAACACTGCGAGCTGCTTGCGGTCGCGCGTCTCGGCGAGTTCCGAGTACGTGGAGGAGCCGTAAGCCGTTTCGACGGCTTCGATGAGCCGTTCCTGCTCTTCGGGGCTCTGGCTGGGGTTGCCCAGCCCGGCCCACATCTTCTTCATGGACTTGCCGATGTGCTCGGCCATGTGCCGGTAGCCGCCGGGGCCGCCACCGAGGTGCGAGCCGAGGAACGGCCCGACCGTGGCCCAGCGGATGCCGAGCGAATTCGTGATCACCTTGTCGAGGTCCTCGGGGGTGACGACTCCCTGCTCGACGAGGTAGATCGCTTCGCGGCTCAGGGCGTTCTGCAGCCGGTTGCCGACGAAGCCGGGGATTTCCTTGCGCTCCACGACCGGGGTCCGGTCGAGGAAGGTGTAGAAGTCGACGGCCTTGCGCACGGACTCTTCGCTCGTGCGCTCGCCGGGCACGACCTCGACCAGCGGGATCAGGTGCGGCGGGTTGAACGGGTGTCCGATGAGGACTCGGGACGCGTCTGCCAGATCGCCGGTGAACGCCGTCGAGGGGATGGCCGACGACGAGCTGAGCAGCAGCGCGTGCTTCGGTGCTTCCTCGATCAGTGTCTGGAAGAGGTCCTTTTTGAACTCGACGTTCTCGGGACCGTTCTCCTGCACGACATCCGCGTCGCGGACCGCTTCGGCGACGTCGCCGGCGAGGATGACCCGGTCGGCGAGGCCGGTGACGTCGAGGCCGCGGGCGGCCAGGTGCGGGGTGAACTCCTCGAGGGCCTTCAGGACGGCGTCGGCGAGGTCCGGTCGCGGGTCGCTCACCCGGACGGTGAGGCCGTGGCCGGCGAACAGCGCCGTCCAGGACAGGCCGATGGTGCCGGCGCCGATCACCGCGGCGGTGCGGAACTGCTGGGTCATGACTGCACTCCCTGCAAGTAGTCGAAGACCGGCTTGACCGGAGCGAGCGTCAGGTCGGTGAGGATGTGGCTGGCGGAGACGACCTCGAGCACCGGCAGGTCGGCCAGCGGGGCCAGGACGTGCTGGAACAGCTGCAGCCGGGCGGGGGCGGTGTAGGCCTCCTTGACCACGACGTCGGTGATCTCGGTGCGGACCAGCTCCTGGACGCGCGGGGCGCCGTCGTAGCCGGGGATCGTCTTCAGCATGAACGTCGGGACCGTGATCTGGCGCTCGGCCTCGCGGGCGTCCAGCTCGTGGTGCTTGTAGCCCATGGTCGCCGTGGCCACCCGCAGCGTCCCGTAGTCCAACGTGCCCACGAGGACGCCGTTGTCGACATAGAGATTCGGGCTGCCGACGGTCTTCGGGTAGGCGCTGACTTCGCGCCCGGACGCCGTCGCCGGGAAGTTGTCGAGGTACATCGCGTGCAGGTACTCGCCGCGCTCGCCGTCGAAGCTGACCTCGATCGCCTGGCCCGACTCGGTGTACGGGCCGTAGCCGGAGACGTCGCCCATCTTCATGACTTCGAAGCGCACCAACGGTTCTTCGACCTGCAGCGGCTCCGGGACGACCGCGCGCAGGGCGTCGGCGTCGGTGCGGTAGACGATGTTCAGGTACTCGCGGTTCGTGAACCTCGGGACGACCGGCGCGAACGCGGGGGCGGTCAGCGGGGTGGTCACGTGCCGGCGGACTTCGTCGATCTTCATGGTTATTCGCCTGTCCACTTCGGAGCGCGGCGCTCGGCGAAGGCGGTCATGCCCTCGCGGACGTCGGCGGACTGCATCAGGGTCTTGGTCACTTCGCGTTGCGCGGCAAAGGCTTCGGCGTCGGAGACACCGTCGGCGGCGCGCACGACCTTCTTGACGGCGGCGAGCGCCAGGGGCGCGTTCTCCGCCAGCTTCTCGGCCAGGCCGACCGCCACGGCGGCGGCGTCACCGTCCGGCGTCACGCGGTTGACCAGGCCGAGCTCGCCGGCACGGCGGCCGGTGACGGGCTCGCCGGTGAGCAGGAACTCCATCGCCAGGTGGTGCGGGATCCGCTTCGGCAGCCGGATCACGCCACCGCCCGCGGCGATCAGGCCGCGCTTGACCTCGGGGAGGCCGAACTTCGCCCCTTCGGCGGCGACGATCAGGTCGCAGCCCAGCGCCAGCTCGAACCCGCCGCCCATGGCGAACCCCTCGACGGCGGCGATCAGCGGCTTGGACAACTCGGCTTCGGTCAGGCCGCCGAACCCGCGGCCCGGGATCTCCGGCGACTCGCCCTTGAGGGCGGCCTTGAGGTCCATGCCCGCGCTGAAGGTGTTCTCGGCGCCGGTCAGGACGCCCGCCCGGAGCGTGGGATCGTTTTCCAGCTCGTCCAGGGCGGCGGCCAGGCCGGCCGCGACGGCGGCGTCGACCGCGTTGCGGGCCTGCGGCCGGTCGATGGTGATCAGCAGGGTGCTGCCGATCCGTTCGGTGCGTACTGCGGTGGTGCTCATGACTTCACTTCCTTGAGCGTCACTTTCACGTGAAAGCGATCCGGAGTTACGACCTCCACGTCACTTTCACGTGAAAGTGACGGTGGTTCAGACCAGTTCGGCGAGGACCTCGGCGGTGTCCTGCCCGGCCAGCGGGGCCAGGCGGCGGATCGAGCCGGGCGTCGCGGAGAACTTCACCGGGATGCCGACCGTGCGGATGGTGCCTTCGCTCGGGTGCTCGACGGTGTCCAGCAGGTGGCCTTCGCGGACGTACGAGTCCTCGTGCGCCCGGTCCAGTTCGAGCACCGGAGCCATCGGGATGCTGTGCTTCGCGCACACCTCGGCCCACTCCTCGGTGGTCAGCGCCGGGGCGCACACCGCGATCTGCTCGCTGAGCCATTCGTTGTCGGCGCGGTTGATGGCGTCGCCGTTCACGCGCGGGTCGGCGGCGAGGTCCGGGCGCCCGGCCGCGGCGAAGAAGTCGCGGAAGTTCTGCGGGTTGTAGGGGATCACGCAGGCGAGGCCGTCCTTGGTGCGGACCGCGGCGTGGCCCTTCGTCATCGACAGCGCGAACCCGGTGGGGCCCTCGGCCGGCTCGTAGGTGTGGCCCGCGAGGTGCTCGACCAGGTTGAACGCGAGCAGCGTGTCGGTCATCGGGATCTCGATCTGCTGGCCACGCCCGGTCCTGTCGCGGTGGACCAGCGCGGCGAGCACGCTGTAGGCGATGGTGAGCGACGACACCTTGTCGCCGATGATCGTCGGCAGGTAGACGGGCTCGCCCAGCGCACGGTTGGTGACGTCGACCAGGCCGGAGGAGGCCTGGACGGTCTCGTCGTAGGCGGCGTTCCCGGCGCGGTCGGAGTCGCTGCGGAAGCCCTGCGCGTGGGCGTAGACCAGGCCCGGGTTGCGCTCGGCGACGTCGGCGTAGTTCAGGCCGAGCCGCGCCAGCGCGCCGGGGCGCATGTTGGTGATCAGCACGTCGGCCGTGTCGATCAGCTTCAGCGCCTGCTCGCGCTCGGTCTCGTCCTTCAGGTTGAGGGCCACGCTGCGCTTGTTGCGGTTGACGTTCAGGTTCAGCGCGGTCATGCCCGGCGTCGTGCGGTACTCGCCGACCCGCACGGTGTCCGCGGGGGATTCGATCTTGATCACGTCGGCGCCCAGGTCGCCGAGGATCTGGGCCGCGTACGGGCCCATGACCACGGTCGAGAGGTCGATCACGCGCACGCCGTCCAGCGGGCCGGTCGTGGTGTCGGTGATGTCCGTCATCATTCGTCCTTTCGCACCTTGCTGTGTTGCTCTACAACCGAAGTTAGTAGCGATCCCGGCGAAAGGGAATGATCATGATACGAACAATGGTATGACCACGGCGATCATACCATTTGGCTAGCTGCTGAGCGGCTCCTTGAAGACCTCTTTCGCGGCTTCGACGAGGTCGTGCAGGTCGCCGTCGGTGCGATCACGCCGCCAGAGCAGGCCGGTGTCCAGCTGGGGCCGGAAATCGGTGAACGGCAACACGATGACGTTGTCGATCCGGTAGCCGTGCATGGGCGACTTCGCGTCGAGCATCGAAATGGAAAAGGCTTCGCCGCTGGAAATGATTTCGGACGTTCCGCTGTATCCGGTGTTGGTCAGCCGGATGCGTTTCTTGACGCCCAGTTCGCTCAGCTGGTGGTCCAGCTGGTCGAAATACGCGGGGGTGATTTCCCCCGGTGAGGCCACGTACGGGAATTCCGTCAGCTCGGCCAGGCTGACGGAGTCGCGGCCGGCGAACCGGTCGGCGGGGACGACCGCGCCGAGCCGTTCCGACATCACCGGCAGCTGCTCCAGCGCCGGATCGGTGATCGGCAGCCGGGCGAGGGTGAGCGCGAGCTTGCCCTCGTGCACGCCCTGCACGAGGTCGGCGGTGGTGCCGGGCCAGCGTTTCAGCTCATAGCGGGCCTTCACGCGCTCGGCGAGGGCGTGGACGCGTTCCCGCAGGCCGGGGTGCACCCCGGCGGGCATGCCGAGGAAGACGGTGCTGCGCTGCGGCTTGGTCGCTTCTTCGAGCTTCCACGGGATGGCGCCGACCTGCTCGAGGACGTCCCGCGCCAGCGGCAGCAGCGCGGTCCCGGCGGCGGTGAGCGTGACGTGGTGCGTGCTGCGGTCGAACAGCTGCTGCCCCAGCTCGTGCTCGAGGTCCTTGATCCGCTGGGACAGCGGCGACGCGGCCATGTGCAGCTTCCGGGCGGCCGCGGAGAAGTTCAGTTCCTCGGCGACCGCCACGAAGTAGCGCAGGTGCAGCATCTCCATCCCCCGACCCTACGGCCACGCGTGCCCGGCGGGGCTTCACGGCAGGGGGAGCGGGGTGGTGGGGGTGGCGGCGGTAAGCGGGAAGGTGAGGGTGAAGGCGGCGCCGCCTTCCGGGGCGGGGCCGGCCGTCAGAGTCCCACCCATCCGGGTGACCAGGCCGTGGACCAGAGCCAGGCCGATGCCCGACCCGACCGGACGGCGGTCGCGGTAGCGCGCGTTCAGCACCCCGCGCTCGAACGCCACCGGGTAGTCCTCCGGGGCCAGGCCGGGACCGCCGTCGCGGACCCCCAGCGAAGCCGTGGAACCGGACACCGAGAGCGAGAACACCATCGGCGCCCCCGCGGGGGTGACGCGCAGGGCGTTCTCCGCCAGGCCGTCGATCACCTGACGCAGCCGTCGCGCGTCGGCCGGCACCAGGACCGGAGAAGCCGGCGCCGCGACGGACAGGCGGACGTCCTCCCGTTCGCACCGCAGCCGCCAGACCTCCGCGCAGTCGCGGACCAGTGCGGCCAGATCGATCGAGGCGACGTCCAGCCGGAACTCGTCGGCGCCCAGGCGGGCCAGCTCCAGCAGGTCCGTGACCAGCCGTTCCAGCCGCAGCGCCTCCCGCTGGATGGTCTGCCCGGCCCGGACCGCGTCGGGACCCGAGGCGACGCCGTCCGCGATCGCCTCGGCGAAGCCCGTCACCGCCGTCAGCGGCGTCCGGAGCTCGTGCGACACCGACAGCAGGAACTCCCGCTGCCGCGCCTCGCTCACCGCGAGCGCGTCGGCCAGCGAGTTCAGCGACCCGGCCACCTCCGCCACCTCGCGCGGCCCCTGCACCGGCACCCGCACGTCCCGCCGTCCGGCCCGCAGCGAGCCCGCGGCAAGAGCGGCACGGCGCAGCGGACGGCCCAGCAGCCGGCCCGAGACGAACCCCGCGAGCGCCGCCACCGCCAGCCCGATCCCCAGCGCCAGCAGGATGTTGCGCACTAGAGCCCGTTGCGTCGCTTGCGCGTTCCGCGTGGGCAGGACCAGTGCGAACGCCGCCCCCCGCGCGCCGACCACCCGCGTCTCGACCAGGTACTGCGAACCCGCCACCGTGACGCGCTGGGACTCGTCGGCGCCGAGCCCGGCCTTGACCGCGGCCTGGACGGCGACGGCTTCCCCGAGCGCCTGCCCGCCCGCGCGCCGGACGACGACCGAGATGCCCTGCCCGCGCACGACGTCGGCCACCTTGCCCACGCCCAGCCGGTTGCCGATGCCCGTTTCGTCCAGTTGTGATGCGACGACGTCGGCCTGCGCGGACAGCGACGACTGCAGCGCGTTGTCCGCCGTGGTCCGGATCAGCCGCGACCCGACCAGCCCGGCCACGATCACCGCGACGCCCGCGACGGCCAGGCAGACCAGCGTGATCCGCCCGGCAAGAGTGCCTCTCACGCCGGGTCCGCCGCGTAGCCGATGCCCCGCACCGTCCTGATCGGACTCGACGGGCCGAGTTTCGCCCGCAGCTGCGCGACGTGGACGTCGACCGTGCGCGTGCCCGCCGCCGCGGCGTACCCCCAGACGGCGCTGAGCAGCTGGTCGCGCGAAAGCACCTGCCCCGGGTGCCGGAGCAGGTGCGTGAGAAGGTCGAACTCCGTCGACGTCAGCGAGATCTCGGCGTCTCCCGCCCACGCGCGCCTGCTGGTGACGTCGACGCGGGCCCCGCCCACCGCGAACGTCTCCGCGGCCGGCGCCGCCCCCGAGGCGCGGCGCAAGACCGCCCGGACCCGGGCCGCCAGCTCGCGCGGGCTGAACGGCTTGGTGAGGTAGTCGTCCGCGCCGATCTCCAGGCCCAGCACGCGGTCGAGCTCGTCGTCGCGGGCGGTGACGAACAGCACCGGCGTCCAGTCCCCGGCCGCCCGCAGTGCCTTGCAGATCTCGATACCGTCCATTCCGGACAGTCCGATGTCGAGCACGATCGCCACCGGCTTGAGGCGCCGGACCGCGTCCAGTGCCCGGCCGCCGTCGGCCTCGACGTGCACGCCGAAGCCGTCGCGCTTGAGGTAGAGCGCCGCCAGCTCGGCGATCGCGGCCTCGTCCTCGACCACGAGGACGAGGCCGCGTCCCGGTGACCCCATGCCTGCTCCCGTCTCCGCCGTGTTCAGAGGGGAGACGCTAGCCGGTCAGGGCGAGCCATCGCTGTTCATGTCCGACTCGATACCGTTCAGTGTCGACTCGATCCCGCTCAGCTCCGCCGACGAAGACGACGACACCGACGACGGCGCGGGCGCATTCCCGGACGGTGAGCCCATCAGGTTGTCGCGGCAGGCCGAGCAGCCGAGCGCGATGACCGCGGCGGCCCCGACCGCCGCCGCGATCCTCGCGCCCCTCACTTGGCCGGCTTGCAGTGCGCGGACGCGAAGGCGTCCAGCTTCTGCTTGGCCGTGTCCAGTTCGCCGATCCGGCCCTGCCGCTTGGTGGCGCGCTGGTCCAGCTGGTCGGCGCGGGCGGTGTGCCCCGCCGCCCGCTGGTCGGCGGCCCGCGCCTTGAGGTTGGCCACCGAGCCCTTGACCTCGGCGCCGCCGTTGATCCGCTTCTTCAGGTTGTCGGCCCGCTTCTGCAGTTTCGGCACCCAGTCCGAGCAGACCTGCTGCGACTCCTGCGGGCTGAGCGTGATGGGCGCGACCGGCGCCGGTGACGTCGTCTGGGCCGAGGCCAGCGGCGCCGCCACCAGCAGGCAGGCCGCGCTCGCGCCGCCCGCCAGCGCCAGCCGCGTCCAGGTGGTTCCTCGCATCGTCTCTCCCTCGTGTCCGTTCCCGGTACTCCGGGGTACGAGGAGAACTCTGGCGGGGCGGTGTACGAAGGGCGTCCGCCTGGTGTTCGGGCTTTGTAAGGCCGACGGTGACCGACGTGCGCGCGAGGTCGAACGTCACCGTGTCGCCGAGGCGTGGCAGGGCCGGGTCGAACAGCGGCCCGTCGGTGCTGCTGCCGTCGCGGTCGTGGTCGGTGCGGTCTCCACCCACGCCGTCTCGCGAATCCCGTCCGCGTAGCCGTAGACCGGCCGGCTTTCCGGTGGTGCGGCGGAAGCCGCGAGCCCCGCCGTCGTGAGCAGTGCGGCCAAGAACCCCACTAGCAGTCGCATCGAGACAGGGGATCACGGGTTTTCGTACATCGCCAGGAACTTCTCCATGGCGGCGTCGACGGCTTCGCGGTCGCCGGTCGTGACGAGGTCGAGCAGCAGCCCGCGGGCCACGGCGAGCCCGAGGCGGGCGTGGGCGGACCGGTCGGCCTCCGGGACGCCGAGCCGGGCGAGCCGGGCTTCGATGGGGCCGAGCCAGTTATCGATCACGCCGTCGAGGAACTCCGCCGTGCCCGGGGTGCCGCCGAGTGCCCGGCCGTAGAGCTGGAAGAACAGCTTTTCGTTGGCGCGCAGGTCCTCGTCGGTGAGCCGGCGCCAGAACTCCGCCGGGTCGAGGCCGGCGAGCGCGGCCCGCTGCCGGGCCTCGACCTCCCGCGCCACCGCCGTGAGCAGGCCTTCCTTCGAGCCGAAGTGGTAGATCAGCATGCGGTGGCTGGTGCCCAGGTCCGCGGCCAGCGCCCGCAGGCTCCGGTCGGCCCCGCCGTGGTGGGCGATCCGGTCGATCGCCGCGTCGAGCAGCTTGGCCCGCGGGCTTGCGTCGATCATGTACCAAATGGTACACGTACCAAATGGTACAACGCATTTCGGTTCGCGTCCGGTCGGCTGCTCCGCCCGACGCCGTCTACTCCCTGCTGCGAGACGGCGCCAGTTGGCCGATGTGGTCGCCGCTGGGGTCGTTCGAGCTGGTCCGCGCGGGGGAAGGCGAGCCCGAAGGTCTCGGCGCGATCCGGCTGTTCAAGACCAACGGCGTCCGCTCGTACGAGAAGATCGTCGCGCTGGAACCCGGTCGCCGGTTCGGTTACGCGCTGGAGCGCGGCTTGCCGCTGCGGGACTACGTCGCCTACGTCGATCTCTCGCCCCGCGACGGCGGCACCGACATCCACTGGCATTCCACGTTCACGCCGAAGATCCCCGGCACCGGGTGGTGCTACCGGTGGTTCCTCGGCGCCTTCGTCAAACGGGTGGCCGCGGGATTGGCTGCCACTGCCTGAACGGCGTGTTACTCTCCCCCGGAAAGTGGGGAGACGCCGTGGAGCCCGATCCGTACGACCGCAACTGCCCGACCCGCCAGCTGCTCGACCGCATCGGCGACCAGTGGACGGTGCTGATCGTCGGCGCGCTCTCCGGCGGCCCGCTGCGGTTCACCGAGATCGGCCGCCGGGTGGACGGCATCTCCCAGAAGGTGCTGACGCAGACGCTGCGCAGCCTGGTCCGCGACGGCATCCTCACCCGCACGGCGTACCCGACGATCCCGCCGAAGGTGGAGTACGAGCTGACGGCGTTGGGGCGCAACCTGTCCGAGCCCCTGGACGTGCTGGACCGCTGGGCCCGGCAGCACATGACCTCGGTCCTGGAGGCCCGGGACGCCTACGACGCGGAGCACACGCCCGCGTCCGCGTAGCCGTCGTGTTTCCTCACCGGGCCACCAACCCCGCTTCGTGGGCCAGCAGCCCGGCCTGGGTCCGGTTCGCGCAGCCGAGCTTCACGAGCATCCGCGAGACGTAGCTCTTCACCGTCGCCTCGGCCAGGTGCAGCTTCGCGGCGATGTCCGCATTGGACAGTCCGGAACCCAGGCAGGCCAGCACATCCCGCTCACGCCCGGTGAGCCCGGCGATGCGGCGACGCGCGTCTTCGCTGCGTTCGCGGCTGTCCGAAGACAACGCCACCAGCCGCCGCGCCGCGGACGGCGAGAGCACCGTGTGGCCGTCCGCCGCCACGCGGACCAGGCCGATCAGGTCCGCCGGGGGCGTCGACTTCACCAGGAAGCCCGCCGCGCCCGCGCGCAACGCCCGGATCACGTACGTGTCCGCGTCGAACGTCGTCAGGGCCACCACCGCCGGCGGGTCCGGCAACGCGGTGATCCGCGCGATCGCCGTCAGCCCGTCCACGCCCGGCATCCGCAGGTCCATCAGCACCACGCGCGGCCGGTGCCGGATCACCGCCTCGACGGCTTCGGCGCCGTCGGCGGCCTGGGCGACGACCTCGATGTCGGCCGCCGAACCCAGGATCGTGCGCAGGTGCGCGCACACCATCGGCTCGTCATCGACCACGAGCACCGGGATCACCGTGCGTACCTTCCGCAGTCGGGACGTAGGCGGGCAGTATCGCACCGACCCGGAACCCGCCGCCGGGTGCGGGCCCCGCGTCGAAGCGCCCGCCGACCAGTTCGACGCGCTGCCGCAGACCCGCCAGCCCGGCCCCGGAACCGCGGCCCGCCAGCGCCGGATCGGGCGCGCGCACCGCCGCCGTGTTGCCGACCGAGACGTCCAGGCCACCCGGGTGGTAGCGCAGGGAAACCGTCGCCGACGCCCCCGGCGCGTGCTTGCGCACGTTCGTCAACGCCTCCTGCACCAGCCGGTACGCGGTGCGCGCGACGGTCGGCGACACCTGCGCCGGATCGCCGTCCACCACGAGGTCCGTCGCCACCCCGACCGACCGGGACTCCTCGACCAGCCGCGCGGGGTCACCGGGCTGGTCCGGGCTGAGCGTCCGCGGCCCGGTCTCCGCGCCGTTGCGCAGGACGCCGACCAGGTCGCGCAATTCGTCCAGCGCCAGCGCGCCTTCGCGGCGGATGTCCTCGGCCGCCGTCCGCGCGGCCGGGTCGGCCGATGTCACCCCGAGCGCGCCGGCGTGCAGCACCATCAGGCTGAGCCGGTGCGTGACGACGTCGTGCATCTCACCCGCGAGCCGTCGCCGTTCCGCCGCCCGGGCCTGCTCGGCGAGCAGGTGCTGCTCGCGCTCGGCGCGTTCCGCCCGATCGCGCAGCGACTGCAGCAGTTGCTTGCGGGCTTCGATGTAGAGCGTGAGCACCACCGGCAGGACGGTGCTGAGCAGCCCGAACGGCGTGGTCGTCCAGCTCGGCGCCCACGGCCGCATGGCGATGATCGCGAGGATCCCGGCCAGCCACAGCACGGTCCGCCGGTCCAGCACCCGCACCGCCTGGGCCAGCAGCACCGGGGTGATGGCCGGCACGGTCGTCAGCGCGACGGGGTGCACGGGCACGAGCAGCCCGGGCGCGAACAGGTCGGAGGCCAGCATCGCGAACGCCGCCGCCGTGACGAACCCGGCCACCAGCGCCGGGAAGCGGAACAGCAGCACCAGGGAGAGGTCGCAGACCACCTGCAGCACCAGGCCGGCCGCCGGACCGAGCGCCCCCGTGGTGCGGTCGCCGAGGACTTGGTACAGGACGTTGAGCCCGGCGAAGACGACCGCCGGCAGGAACAACCAGAAGGTGTCGGTGCGGCTCGGCCACAGCGGCCTCCGGGCGGTGGTCACGCGGTCACGGTAACGGCCGCGCCGGGCCGCCGCCCCGGCTGCGCAACCAAAGTTGCGCCCCGCCGCGGGGGTGCGCAACGTTCGTCGCCGCGAGCACCCTCCTCGTCCGGTTTCGCCGCGAACGCCGGAACCGGTGGACTGGGCCGACCACGAACGAGGGACGGAACCGAGATGAGCGAGCTGTCCTTGCCGGCCCGGGCGTATCTGCTGTCGTGCGACACCGGGCGCCACCGGCTGCCGGGCCGGGAGCGGGTGGCGCTGCTGGTCCGGGCGGCGGCGTTGACGGACCTGGTGCTGCGCGGCCACGTCACCGACGACGGCGGGCGCCCGGCGGTCGCCGGCTCCGGTGGCACGGGCCACCTGGTGCTCGACGACCTCCTCGCCGAGCTCACCGGGGACCCGCACCGGAACTGGCGTGCCTGCGTGCGTCGCGGCGCCCGCGGGACGCTGCAGTCCCTGGAGGCGCAGCTCGACGCGGCGGGGGTGATTTCGCTGCGGACGTCCCGCGTGCTGGGGGTGTTCCCGCGCCGTCGCCCGGAGGTCCGCGACCCGGCGACGGCGGCCGCGCTCCACGACCAGGTGGCGGCGGCAGTGCGCACGGATGTGCCGGTGGCCGCCGACGTCGCGGCCCTGGCGTCGCTGGCCGCGGCGGTCGAGCTGGGCTCGGTGCTCCCGCGCGGCGAACGCCGCCGCCACCGCGAGCGGCTCGCGCAGCTGGCGGAGCAGGCGGGTGCCGCCGTCCCGGCCCTGCGCCAGGTGATCCGCGAACTCCGGGCCGCCCGCACCGCCGCCATCGCCACCACCTCCGGCGGCGGCGGCTGACCGCCGCGGACGCAGCCGGACGACGCGCGGGACCGAGCCTCGCCGGGTACGCGTGTCGTCCGTTGCGGGCGGCTCCGGCGGCGGAGGGGGACGAGGGGGCTCCCTCCGCCGCCGGGTGACGACGGCCTCGGGAGTTCGGCGGCCGCCGAAGTGTCGGGGACCTAGCTTCGACGGCATGGACGAATTCCGTGCCCTGCACGTGCCCGGCTCCCCGCTGCTGCTGCCGAACGCGTGGGAGTTCGGCGTCGGCGCCTTCCTGGCCACGCAGGGCTTCCGCGCACTGGGCACGACCAGCCTCGGCGTGTCCGCGGCGGCCGGGGAGCCCGACGGCGCGCCGTCGACGCGCGACGCGACCGTCGCCCTCGCCACCCGCCTGGCCCGGCTGGACGCGCTCGTCAGCGTCGACATCGCCGACGGCTTCAGCGTGGACCCCGCCGCGGTCGCCGAGCTCGCGGCCGAGCTGGCCGACGCCGGCGCGGTCGGCGTCAACCTCGAAGACGGCCGGGCCGACGGCTCGCTCGCTGCCGTCGACGTCCAGTGTGCGCTGGTCAAGGCGGTGAAGGAGCGGGTGCCCGGCCTGTTCGTCAACGCCCGGACGGACACGCACTGGGCGGGTGGCCACTCCATCGCCGAAGCCGAGCGGCGAGTGCGGGCGTACGTGGCGGCGGGCGCGGACGGCGTCTTCGTGCCCGGCCTCGCCGAGCCGGGTGACGTCGAGCGCATCGTGGCCGTCGGCGTGCCGCTCAACCTGCTGTTCCTGACCGGGAAGGTCACCGTGGCCGGCCTGGCGGAGCTGGGGGTCGCCCGGGTGAGCCTCGGTTCGCTGCCGTACCGGATGGCGCTCGCGGCCGCCGCCGAAACCGCGCGGGCGGTGCGCGACGGCCGTGACCTGCCGCTGAGCCCGCCGAGCTACGCCGACGTCGTCGCGCTGCTGCCGTAAACCGGGTGAACCGGCCCGGCCGGATCTGCTTGGGTCGGGAGCATGCGTGCCTTCGGAACCGACTTCGCCGTCCCGCCCGGCTACCTGAACACGCCCAGCGTGGGCATCCCGCCCGCGCCGGTGGCCGCGGCCGTGGCCGAATCGGTGGAACGCTGGCGGACCGGGGCGACCCGGCCGGGGGAGTTCGACCAGTACGTCACGCGGGCGCGGGCCGGGTTCGCCCGGCTGCTCGGCGTCGAACCCGGGCGCGTCGCGAGCGGCGCGTCGGTCTCGCAGCTCGTCGCCAACGTCGCCGCGGCGCTGCCCGCCGGCACCCGCGTGCTCGCCGCCGAAGGCGACTTCACCAGCGTGACGTTCCCCTTCGCGGCGAACCCCGGGGTCACGGTGACCGAGGTGCCCCTGGACGCCCTGCCGTCGCGGGTCGAGGGCCACGACGTCGTCGCGCTGAGCGTCGTGCAGTCCGCCGACGGCCGGATCGCCGACCTGCCGGCGGTGCGGGCCGCGGCCGAGGCGGCCGGCGCGGCCGTGCTGCTCGACGCGACCCAGGCGGTGGGCTGGCTGCCGCTGGACGTCGCCTGGGCGGACTGGGTGGCCGGGGCGGGGTACAAGTGGCTCGGCTCGCCGCGCGGCACCGCGTGGCTCGCGGTGCGGCCGGACGCGCAGGAGCGCACCCGCGCGGTCGCGGCGAACTGGTACGCGGGGGAGGACCCGTGGGCCACGGTCTACGGCCTCCCGCTGCGCCTGGCCGGCGACGCCCGCGCGTTCGACCTCTCGCCGGTCTGGCTGGCCCAGGTCGGCTCGGCCGTGGCACTGGAGTACTTCGGCGGCCTCGACCTCGCCCAGGTCCAGGCGCACAACACCGGCCTGGCCGACACGCTGCTGGCGAAGCTCGGGCTGCCGCCCCGCGGCACCGCGATCGTGGCGCTGGACGCCGACCCGGCGCTGGTGGCCGGGGCGGGGATCGTCTCGAGCGTCCGCGGCGGCCGGGTGCGGGTCGGCTTCCACCTCTACAACACCGCTGACGACGTCGAACGCGTCTTACACGCATTCGAGTGAAGGGCCGGAGCCGGGTGAACTACCGTATGGTCCCGTGGTTGGTGCGCGTTTCACCCCAGGCCCGTCCGACACGGCCCCGCTGGGCGCGGTTCCCCCGCAGCCCCGCCCGCCCGTGCCGGGCCCACCGGCGCGCGACACCCGGTCCCTGCTGCTCAGGGGCGCCGGGCTGGTCGCGATCGCCGTCGTCTCCGGGCTGCTGTGGTTCCTGATCCGGCACGACTCGGCGCCCGACGAGCCGGTCGCGCAGCCCCCGGCGCAGAACACCGGGCAGTTCAAGTTCACCAAGGTCGCCGGGCCGGAGCGGTCCGAGGACTGCGCCGCGAAGTCCTACGGCAAGACCAAGGACTTCTTCCAGGACACCCCGTGCCGGTCGCTGGTCCGCGCGCTGTACACGACGGAGTCGGGCGGCGCGAAGGCGCTGGTGTCCGTGGTGGTGGTCGGCATGCCGGACTCGTCGAAGGCGAAGGCGCTCAAGACGCTGACCGAGCAGGACAACACCGGCAACGTCACCGACCTGGTCCGCGACAAGACGTTCGCCGGCACCGGCACCCCGAGCGTGAGCGGCAATGACGCCGCGTACGCGGCGAAGGTGGACGGCACGAACACGACGATCGTGCTGGCCGACTTCTACGCCAAGCACAAGGACAAGGACCTGATCGAGCGGATCGCCGACGACGCCCTCCGCCTGTCGGCCGACCTCCACAGCTGAGTGCCCTGCCGCGGCCGTGGGGGGGGGGGGGGGTGGGGGGTGGTGGTGTGAGTTCTAAACACACGAAGCG